>JAJZOA010000095.1 GCA_021852225.1 Planctomycetota bacterium | reverse complement strand
GATGCCGAAGCCAGGTATACGCTGCCAGAAGATCGGCCGCCGGTTCGCCCGCATGGTCAAGGCTGCCACCGTTGCGGGCCGCGATCAGGCCAGTCGATTGCATTCGCCGATATTTTTAACCAGTATGCGGATTCATCGATTCGCATGCTGGAACAAATGCTTAATCCTATGGAATCCACCCTGACGAATTTGCCCGATCCGGAAGCCTGGGCCAATGCCGCCAGGCAACAAACCGCCGGCCTGACACAGGTGGTTGAATATTATCGTCCGCAGTTTCAGACGCTTGTTGACGCGCTGGCGGCGGCTTTGGAAAATGCAAACTATCAGGCGGATCCGAATAAAACAATGGTCAGCGCGCTGAAGGACGTGCATGCGGCGGTTCTTCAGGCCGCCAAAATAACCGACCTGCACCACCCCGAAATCTGGGATCGCGTGCTGGCACGGATTTTAACCGCGAAGTTTCCAGATAAGACCGCGGAGCCGGAAAAATCCTGTCATGACTACCAACAGGCATTGGAATTCCGCCAAGGTCCATACATCCTGCTCAAGAATGAATTCACCTCACTGGCGCAGCAGATTTCCTCGTTCGACAGTCGCCGGATAGCGAATGACGACAAGGAAAGCTGTCGCGTGGCCGGAATCCTGCTGAATTTTCGCCAAGCATGCCACCATGAATTCACGCAGGCGAAGGCCGCTTTGGGAAATCTGGATTTTTCCGATATTACGCATCTGGCACTGCGGGCACTTAAACCCTCCGCCCCCGGCGAGTCCCCTAATCCTCTGCCTGATCTGATTCAACGACGATTCAAACATATTCTGGTAGATGAATACCAGGATATAAATCCGGTCCAACAGGAACTTCTGCGGCGGCTGACTCCGCTGATTAGCCAAAGCCGCGCGGTATCCGCACTTCCATTGCCTGCCGCCGAAAGCTTTTTTGGTGTGGGCGATGTTCATCAAAGCATTTACGCTTTCCGCGGCAGCGAGCCGGCCATTATGGATCAGCAATGTCAGGCTTTGGGTGGCCTGCCCATGCCGGACAATTTCCGCACCCTGCCGCCACTAATTGATGCTTTGAACTCTATTTTTTCCGTCATTTTCGACCATCACCGCCTCCCGGCGGATGGCTCCTTGACAGCGCAATTGGCCCCGCTGCTTAAGGCGGGCCGCCCAGGCGCGCCAGATTCCGACCCGCTGATCCTCACCGGTGCCCCGGTCACGCTGCATGTCATCGCATCCCGGCCGCACAGTCGAAGCGCCGCGCAAGCCGATGGGGAATTCGAATCCGCCCCGGAAAACATGGAAGAAGAAGAACTCTCCACTGGCGAAACCAGCCAATCGGGAGCGGGTCAAGAGGATACGCTGGCGGAACTTGAAAGCACCCAGCGGGAAGCCTGCGTAATCGCCGCCGAAATAAAGAAGATAATCGATACAGGACGGACAATTACCGGCAAAGCCGGGGCCGGCCGCAGCGCCGAATTGTCCGACATTGTTATTCTTATGCGGTCCGTTCGGTCAACCGCATCTGTTTTGGTGCGCACGCTTCAAGATTCCGGAATTCCAGCTTTTGCGGAGTTGCGCACCGGCTTTTTCGAGTCCCAGGAAGTATTGGAAATGCTGGATCTGCTGAATGTCCTGGATAATCCGGCACAGGATATTTCCATCGCGGGGGTCCTTCTGGGTTCTTTTGGCGGGTTCTCTCATCGTGATTTATTGCAGATCCGGACCGCATTTCCCGACCGGCACGCCGTGCCGTTCCATCAAGCCGTGGCACAATATGCGAAGGTTGGCCCCGCCGGAAGAGAACTGGCCGGCGTCATCGCCGCCGGGCAATCTTCAGACCTAGCAGCCAGAGTACACGCACTTCTGGACCGCCTTGAGAATTGGCGCAAGCAAATTTACACGCTTGGCGTGGCCACTGGCATGGCCCATATTTTTCAGGAAGTGAATCTGTTTTCCCGCGTGCTGGCCAAGCCGCATGGGCGGAGGCGGGTCGCAAATCTTAAACTGCTGCATCAAAAAGCCGTACAATTCGGCGGGTTTCACGCCCAAGGACTTGCCCGCTTTAACGCCTTCGTACAAAACGTTCGCGAAAGCAGCGATACCGATTTTGGCGAAGCGCCGCTGGGTGATTTAAATGCGGTGCGTATCATGTCCGTTCATGCCAGCAAGGGTCTGGAATTTCCGATTGTATTTCTTGCGGGACTTGGCCGTAAGTTCAATCTGGAAAATGGGCACAGCAAACTTCTGGCCAGCCAGGATGTCGGCATCGGTCTGAAACTATTTGATCCGCAAAATAAGGATTTTCGCGAGACGATTGGCCATCGGATCATCGCGAAAAACATGCGCGACCGCGAATTGGCTGAAGAAGCCCGGATTCTGTATGTGGCCATGACCCGCGCCCGCGACCATCTGGTGCTGGTTGGACATGCCACCGAGGGGCAAATTGAAGATTGGGATAAATTTCATGCACCGAAAATCAAAAAAAATATTGCGAATCCGTTGAACTGGCTAGGCCCGATTTTCAGCAGTGGTCAAAATAAACAACCGCCGCGGTCCGGGATTTTGGAACGCATTGTGCACGACAGTGCCACTATCCGACTGCCCACAGTCATTGCGCCGCCCCGGACCGCGCCGGAGGATTCCGATTCGCCGTTAAAACGTATGCTTGCCTTTGAACCGATTGCATCACATCAGAATCCGTCCGCTGGAGACGCGCTGACTTTTGCCTTGAAACTGGCAACTGAACCATACCCGCACCTTTTTCAGACACACCTTCCCGCAGTCTGCACGGTCAGCCAGTTAAAAAGTCGGGTACAGGAAAATGCGATCGAATCAGATAACCCGACGGCTTTACTTGCCGAATTAACCGATGCCGGCGCAGAGACCGAACCCGTAAAGGCAACGGATGTGTCGCTGCCCGGATTTCCGGAAATAAAAGGGACGGCCGCCGCGGCTGTCGGATCGATCACACACCGGATACTGGAACTCATCGATTTTTCCATTGCCCCCACACTCGGGGCTGTGCAGGAACAGATTTCGGCAATGATACTTGCGGGACGACTGACCAAAGCGGAAGCGACCTCGGTTGCCATCGACCAGTTGGTCTGGTTTCTGACCACTCCGACCGCCCGCCGCCTTGCTAAAGCAACGCAAAATGGAGGCAAGCTGTATCGCGAGCTGACATTCTTCTGCACTCGGCCACCCGATGAAATACCCCATCTATCGCCGGCTTGTGGAACCGAAGCGCTCATGCAGGCCGCAGCACCACCCACCAGCCCGGCCGATCGGCTGCTTGTTCGCGGAGCGATTGATGCCCTGGTAATCGATGACCAGGGAATTCTTCTGATTGATTATAAAACGGATGCGACCGGCAATATCGCCGCGCGGCGCGCCATGTACCAGTTTCAGGTGCGGCTGTACGCCCAAGCGGTTCGGGAAATTCTGCAACTTCCTGAAACGACATCGATGGAGGGCATATTGGTATTTATGCGCGCCCAAAAATGTGAGATCGTTCCACTGGAAATCAAGTGATTCCGAACGCGCAAATAAGTTCACGGTGGATCGGGCAGAATGGCGGCACCGGCCAAATGCCGGCAAGAATGCAAAATGAGACTCAAAAAAAACTGATGGAAAGAGAAAAGCGGGCGAAGAGATTCGAACTCTCGACATTCACGTTGGCAACGTGACGCTCTACCACTGAGCTACGCCCGCAGAGCAACAGTCGGATGAAGGATTATAACCGAATCGGAACAGTTGTAAACATCTGTTTTGCGACAAAAAAGCCAGCGGTTCAATTCGGTTCTTCACTCAGCCGCCGAAAATTGCACTGCGAACCAAAGACCCGCGGCTCAAACAATCCGGAGGCCGACCTTCAGCGGATTCAGTTCGCGGCCGTCTTTTCACCAACGCTTTTAGCCAAACCGACGAGTTGAATAATGACAATGTCGCCGGCGTCACCAACGCGCCATTCGGCGGTTTTTATGATGCGGGTATAGCCGCCCGGCCGATCCGCAAAATGCGGAGCGACTTCATTGAACAGCTTCTGCACCACGGAATCATCCTGCAACATTTCCCGATCCTTGGGATCGGTCATGAGGCGGTCATGGAGCCGCGAAATTACCAGGCGGCGGGCCGCGAGGGTCTTTTTCTTGGCAAGTGTGATGATGGGTTCAATGAAACGAACCAGTTCCTTGGCTTTGGGAAGCGTGGTGCGGATCTCTCCGTGTTCAATCAGCGACATGACCTTTGACATGGAACTGGAAATTCACAAAGGGCGCGGCTTTGTGACCGCCGCTGAAAACACCGCTGAAGGACAGATCATTGGTATTATTCCGATTGACTCGGTCTACTCGCCGGTCACGCGCGTGCGCTACAAAACCGAGGACACACGCGTCGGTCAGAAAACCAATTACGACCGCCTGTTGCTGGAAATCTGGACCAACGGCACCATCACGCCGGAATTGGCGCTGATTGAGGCCGCCAAAATCCTGCGGAAGCATCTGAACGCATTTCTGCATCAATTTGACCTTGGTGATGAAATTGATGCGCCGCTGGTGGCCGACGAACCGTCCGCCCCCGCGGTTTTCAGCCAGGAGCTTGCCTCCAAGCTTGATCAACCCATCACCACGATGGAGCTTTCCGTTCGAGCGGGCAATTGTCTGGAGTCAGCCAAAATTCATACCGTTGGCGATTTGGCCCGAATGACTGATGCCCAACTTCTGAAAGTTCGCAGTTTTGGTAAGACCAGTCTTCGTGAGGTTAAACGCAAACTGCAGGATATGGGTCTTTCCCTTGGTATGGCGATTCCTGAATCTGAATCTGAAACCGACGCGGTGGGGCACGAACCCGCCGCCGTCCCGGCGACTGCCGACGCCCAAAAGGCTTAAGGCTGATGATCCGCCGCTACGCTTCCGGGCGTGGCGATCGGGTGCCATTGGCAACTGTGGTAAATCGGCCAATTGCGAATTGGCCTCTGATTCCCGGTGTATAAAAAGGTTGTACATCGGGATTTAAAAA
>JAJZOA010000343.1 GCA_021852225.1 Planctomycetota bacterium | reverse complement strand
CATGGCGTGGCTCGCCGCTGGCCGGACTTATGCCCGTAAAACTTAAGAGGCCATCCATGGGCGCGGTGCTGGCCAACAACAGTCAGGATGGATTTATTCCCGCGCTGGCCCCCGAAGGCATCGGCTCGCAGGTTTCTCAATTGGCTGGAGAGGGTCAGGCCAACTCCGGAATCTGGCAGGCCATGCCCCGCTGGTACTGGCACAGCCCTTTTACCACCGCCCGTCGGCAGGCGCGCGTGCTTTGGACCATGTCTCCGACCGGCGGAAAAGCCGGTACCGCGGCACAATCCGACCGGCACAGGGCTTTGCTTGCTTCCATGAGCGCCGGGGCGGGCCGCGTGCTGTACCTGGCCAGCGACCAGACCTGGCGACTGCGCTACGTACATGGCCAGGATGTCCAGAATAATTTCTGGTCCCAGGTGATGCGCTGGGCGGCAGGATCTGAACTGCCGGCCGGCGGAAAATATGTACGGTTCGGCACAGATAAATCTGTCTATACCTTCGGCCAGACTGTCCATGTTCGCGCTAAAGTGCTTGGTTTGGACCTGTTGCCGGATTCACATAAAGCCTTTCGCGCCGTGGCTCGGCGAATTGCATCCGCCGCAACAACCGAATCCCGGACGGCCGCGCCGCTGCGTCAGGACTCGCCCATGCTTCATACGCCCAATGCGCCCGGATTTTATTATGGCAACCTTGCCGGGCTTGAACCGGGCCGCTACAGCATAACCCTGCAAGGATCGAAAATTGCCCACCAGATGAAGAACGATCCAACCGCCGTGGTGCGACACCTGATTATTCGAGTTCGTCCGCAACAGAATCTGGAATTGGCTGATTTAAGCAGCGACCCTGCCGCCATGCGCCGCATCGCTCTGGCCGGCGGCGGACTGATGACATCCGGACCCTATGCCAATATGCTGGCCCGACGGCTGCCAAAATTAAGTCAAACGCTGAAAATTCCTCAGCAGGCGGGCCTGTTCCTGCACCCGCGCAGCGGCTGGACAAAATTCATGCACTATCTGCTGCTGACGCTTTTTGCCGGTTTAATCACACTTGAATGGGTATTGCGCAAACGGGCTGGCCTTATCTGATTTTTAAATCTCCGAATCGAATGCCTGACCAGATTTCGACCCATTGGAGATTTCGCGCACGCCGGCGGCGCAAGATATCCGCTACGCCTTTTCCGGCGACGGCGAATTCGCGGGTGGAACGGCTTGATCCAAGCCTGTGTCATCCAGAGGCGGGCGCGGAATTTCCTGAAAATGGCCCCACACCAGAAAAAACGCAAAAATTCCCGCTGTCGTCGCGCCGGTGATCTGAATCGTCCAGTCTGTAAGCCCTTTAGGCGGCGCCAGATATCGCACGCTGACATACATCGAAGCACCCGCAGCGCCCAACGCGGCAGCGGCGCTGATGGTATCGGCTATGATTCTTCGCTTCGTCATGCCAGGCTCCTGTTGCAACCGGGGCGGTGTCGTTGGATGCAAATTCAATTGTTTGCCCGGGCCACGCCATGCGTTTGCAGTATTTGCAGCCGCAACAGCATAATCGCCGTGTCCAACTGCGTGTCAAACGCTTCCTCCGGAATGCGCCAGACATTTTTTTCCGCCGCGGTTTTCGTTTTGCCTTTATCCTTGGCCGGTTTTTTCAGAAGAATATCATTATCCATCTGAAGAATCTGCAGCTCATTAAGCTGCCGCGGCGCAAAAGGCACCGTCACCGCCGGTTCAACGCCCCATGTGCGGGCGAATGGCTGTCGTTGAATACATTCGCCATTTGGCAGGTAGTAATAGGCCATGGTCAGCTTCATTTGTGCGGTGCTGTTTTGTCCGAGCGGGAAGATGTTCTGCACGCATCCTTTGCCGTAGCTGCGGTGCCCCAGAATTGTGGCCCGGTGATGGTCTTTCATGGCTCCGCTGAAAATTTCCGACGCGCTGGCGCTGTCCTGATTCACCAGAATGATGATCGGAATATTCAGCGGCACCAGCGGATTGCCGGTTGCGGTCCAGACCTGTCGCGGATTGGCATTGCCCTTGGTGGAAAGAATCGTTCCACCCGGCAGGAACATGTTGCAGATATTAATGGCTGTTTCCAGCAGTCCGCCTGGATTAAACCGCAGGTCAATGATCAGTCCGCGCATATGATGCCGCATCAGGTGGGTCAGGGCATTGGCAATTTCACCCGCAGTGTCCTGTTGAAACTGCGTCATGCGGATGTAGCCGATGCGGCTGTGCGGTGCAATCATATAATGCCAATTGCCGGATTTTCCGCGGGCATATCCCTTAATTGAATGCACCCGGATATTGGCCCGCTTGAGCGGAAACAAAAGCAGTGTGCGCGCCGTGCCACGGTGAATTCCCAGGGTGACCATCGTGCCCGGCTTGCCCATAATCTCTTGAATAGCCTTGTTCAGCGATACGCCGAAAATGCTTTTTCCATCCACTGTTTCAATCAGATCGCCGGGCAGAATGCCCGCCTTATAGGCTGGCGTGCCGCTTAACGGGCTTATGACTCGCAAATACCCGCTGTGCGGTTCAATCTGAATGCCCACACCGCCGAATACCCCGTTAATCAGCTTGTCGAATTCCTGAACTTCGCTGGGCCAGAAAATTTCGCTGAATTTGTCCAGCTTCTGGAAGCAGCCATCCGCAAATTCCCGCGTCACCACCGTGGTCGGAATCTGGACGCTTTGTGTGTCCGCCGTCAGGATGCGTTCCCAGATGTGAATCATGCTGTCGGCATCGATGGCGGTCGCCGATTTGGCGCGGGCCATTTCCTGATTCAATGCGTCACGGAACGCCCGACGACGCGCCGCGTCACTGATCTTCGGAAAGCTTTCCGCAAGCACCGGGGTGTCATCCATCAGCAGCAGCGCCCGCAGTCCGCCTGTCAGCATATGGTTGTAGCTGACCGGTGTGACATATTCATGTCGAGCTTCTTCCAGAGCCTGAAGCATCATGTCCTGATGAATACCCGCAACACTGTTCTGCCATTTATGATAAGTGTGGGGTACCTGAAAAGTGGGGGAAACCGGTGCCACGCCCGCGGCCGGTTTGGCAGAGCCTTTTCCGGCTTTTCCACCCTTTGAATCCGGCTTCGCATTCTGCGTGCCAGCCTTCTTCGGCTTTCCCATTTTTTTCAGCAGCCGCTGATTCGTCGCCTTCTGCATGGCATAAAACGCCTTCGGCGCATATTTGGCCACCAGCGTCGTGCGGCGAATCACGCGGTGCAACTGGGCATGAAACCGCCGCGAAATTTTGTAGACCGAATTCAATTCGTTATAAATTTCAAGTGATTCAAGCCAGCGCCCGGCTTTGTCATAGCGTTTGGCCCGGCCCGCCATAATGGTGGTCAATTTTTGAACCCAGGGCTGTTTCTTGAATGTCGGCTTGTCCGTGGACATGGCATAGGCGGCCAGCATGTGCTCAAAGGCCAGCATTTTCTTGCCGGCCTTCAAGTATTTGCGGGCCAGGGTAACCTGTTTGTTGAGTTCCGACTCAGTCAGTTTTGCCTGACTGGTCATGACCGTTACATATTGCTTGACCCACTTGGCAACCTGCTGATTATCCGATGCGGGTCCCGTCGGCGCGGCCATGGCGGCCAAGGCCGACAGGTTTTGCTGTTCTATAAGCTGCCGGGCTTGTTGCGCATAACTGTTCCCGCCGGCTTGGGCATGAACGTCGCGCGGCATCAACAGCGCGACGAGCCCGAATCCGGCCGCGGCAACCGTCAAAAAAAGGGCAAAAATCTGTAATCGACGTTGAACAACTTGCGACAAGCTACACCACCTGAAAAATATCCAGCCGAGTGAGGTCGACCGAAAAATAAGCGAAATCCTTACAATAGCCCGCTGATTCCGGGCCTTTCCATGAATGACCCGTCCCTTTGACACCGGTTTGGCGAAAACCAGCCTATGAATCTTACTTAGGCAGGTAACGGCGGGTCAAGCCAATCGGGCGAAGCGGACAACCAATAAAGGGCCCGGTCCCGGACCTTAATCCCTGTTTACCGCGAGCTTTGCCCTAACCAAGGGGCTGTGAAATCCCGACCTGACCTTTAGTTCGTTGGGGAAATTCGGTAAAGCGGGTATCTTCCCTTACTGGTCCGCGGATCGGGAGCTTCTATATAGTTTCCGTCGGGAATGCATCCTTTCAGGCAAATTATAATCTTTTTCGGATGGACCGGCACTTCCTGTCCGATAATGCCGATGCGGGCTGCCAGGACAACCCGTTTTCCTTCGGTTATCATCCATAACCGGCATTATCAATATGGTTCTGGAGGTTGCCCATGCGTTTCCATTTTTTTAAGGTTATCCGACCGGTTCCGCCAGCCGCGATTTGGGTCTTATCGGCATTCTGCATCGCGTTTGTTCTGCTATCCCCGCAGATTGACTTACGGGCGACGACGAATCCCCCTCCAACCAACCAGGCCGTTGCCATAACCGTCCATGCGGACCGGGCGATTGGTGCATGGAATCCAATTTGGCGATTCTTTGGTTACGACGAAGCAGATTACACCTATATGAAATACGGACGCCGGCTGATTGGCCAGCTTGCGGATATGGGTTCTAACCCTATTTTTTTTCGTTGCCATAATTTGCTTACATCAGGCCCGGCGGTCCCCGTTCCAAAATGGAGCGCCACCGATGTCTATACGCTAAATTCCGCCGGCAAGCCGGTTTATAATTGGAAAATTGTGGACCGCATTTTTGATACTTATATTCGCCGCGGTGCGCATCCGTTTGTGGAAGTCGGCTTCATGCCCGAAGCCCTTAGTTCGCACCCGCACCCTTATCAGCAACATTGGACTCCCACCAACCACAAGCCGCTTTTCACCGGCTGGTCCTATCCGCCGGAAAGCTATCATAAGTTCGGTCAACTGGTGTACCGTTGGGCAAGGCACTGTCTGCATCGTTACGGCAAGGCGGAAGTTTCCCGCTGGTACTGGGAAATATGGAACGAGCCGAACATTCCGTATTGGCATGGCACGCTGGCGCAATACTGCAAGCTTTATGATTACAGCACGA
>JAJZOA010000288.1 GCA_021852225.1 Planctomycetota bacterium | reverse complement strand
AGGTTGGACCGGGCCAGCAGTCGTTGTATTGCCAGATCGTTGCCGCCATGGAGCGGGGCATATCGCGTCGCCAGTGCTCCACACCATAACGAATTCCATACGCTTGATTAATTTGCGTCAGCCAGAGTTTGGACTCAAAGTCGTCCGCATCGCGTCCGAAGTAGGTATGAACGTAATGTCCCATACGAGCCAAGCCGCCAGGGCCGGAATAAGACGTCTCATGGTACTTCATCACCGGTGTATCAATGCTGGTTCGATCCGCGGCATCGGTGTAGGCTCGCACCGTTGCCGGAACAGGAAAAGATTGCATGCCGAATTCCGTGACAAAACCTTCCACCGTGCGATATTGGCTGTACGGCTTCATGCCAGACCAGACTTCCCAAGTGTGAATATCTCCGCTTCCCGCGGCACCGCTGCCGACTTCATAAAAGGCACCCGGCAGCAACCGGTGAACGGTGCCGCCGATGACATCGCGGAACAGATGGTAATATCCCTTGAAATCCTGAATTTCATTGTTGCCGCTCCAGATTACAATCGATGGATGATTGCGGCAACGGAGTACTTGCTGATCAATTTCCCTCCGCAGATTATCCATCCATTTTCTGTCCTTGACCGGATAGGTGTCATTGGCAAATTTGAACTCAAACTGCAGCATGATGCCCAGTTCATCGCAAAGATCAAACAGTTCGTCCTGTTCGTAATAGCCCCCGCCCCAGAGACGAATAAAATTAAAGTTGCACTCAACGGCCTTGTGCATGTACCAACTGAGAAGTTCCGGCGTTACCCGCGTGGGAATGTTGTCTGCGGGAATCCAGTCTGCACCTTTTACAAACACGGGCACCCCATTGACCTGCACGTGCATCGCCACGCCGTCTTTGGGCGGGAATACCTCCACTTTCCGCAGGCCGATGCGGCGGCTGGAGGAATCTATAACTTTGGCGGTGGAAGAAAGTATTTCCACAACGCCGCCGTTGGACTGGCGCAATTGTGACTCAACGGTATAAAGCGGATGCTCGCCCATGCCATTGGGCCACCAAAGCTGCGGATTGACAATTTCAACAGTACATCGGGCGAGGCCTTGCGTCACCGGCGCGGAGGCGGTCGCTACTACCTTCTCACCGAGTAGTACGCAGGCGCTGACATGGGCACCAGAGTTGGCACCAGACACCGAGGTTTCTATGTCCAGGCGGACGGTACCGGATGCCAGATGATGTTGCAGAATACCCAAATCGGTAATCCGCGCGTCGAAGGCGAGAATTTCGATGGGCTTCCAGATTCCCTGTGTCAGCACTGCCCGGCACCAGTCCCAGCCCCACATATAGGGAGCCTTGCGTACCCAGCAACGAGCATCACTTAAATCAAGGCCAAACTCTTTTTTGTACGCTTCCCGGTTTTTCTCCACATAAGGTGTCAGCGTGTCAAACCTAATGCGTATGGTGTTGCGGCCCGCGTTCAAGTGCGGTTTAACATCAAAGCTCCACGCGCGAAACATGTTGTCGGTTTGGCCAATTTCCTGGCCGTTAATCCAGATTGTCGCCAATGTATCCAGCCCATGGCATCTCAGTTCAACGTGCCGCTTGACCAGACATTCCGCAGGAACATCAAAAATGCGCTCATATATCCAGTTTTTTTCCGCCACCCACTGCACCTTGCCATTGTCATCGCGATAGTTGGGGTTGGGAATTTTCCCGGCCCGCATCAGATCGGTATACGTGGCACCGGGCACAATGGCGGGGATCCTTTCGCTCGTACCCTCTTCGTGCATGGTCCAAGTGTCGCCGGTTAGATCCACAGCCATCGATGTCGCAGGAACCTCAGCCGGGGCAAAGGTAGCTCCCTGCCCACCGGGTGTACTGCACCCGCTTAGCGCCCATACGACGCCAGCCCCCGCCGCAGCCTGCAGCATTTGACGCCGTGTCAGGTGTTGCGCTTCCGTCATGTTATCTTCCATTTGTAAACTCCTGTATTTCATAAACTACAATCTACTATAATCAACGAGCAATGGACAAGGAGCAATAATGGGGAAGTTCCTTATATCCACACCTCTGATTATTAGCTCCAGTGCTTCGTCGCAGCCTAATTTTAGAGCATGGCGACTTGGAACACATCAAAGTAGCAGCCCGCGCCAGGATACCTCGCCGAACAACTCTAACATTCGTCCCTTCCGGCTGGAACACGGTTACCCAATAGGTTTAAATTCTCCACCGTCGCAGGCGATTGTCTGTTGGACAATATTCCAGCCAGCGATTTCCACGACCGGCTTACACCCTTGGGCATCCGCCGTGTAAAATTCCATTTGTACGGTTTTGGATTCGCCGGGCATGAGCGAAAAATAGTTATCGTTGATAAATGCCGGAAGAATCCGGCTGGCCGGACCGGTCATCTTTTCTTTGCGCGGCGTGAGGCTGATGGCAATGGCCGGTGTTTTGCCTTTATTGTGCAACTCCACCACCGTCGAGAACATCTCCCCGCGTTTCGTCAGACGCACGCGTCCTGCGGGCCGAACCCGCGGCATTGTGTTCATGCTCCGCAGATTGCCGTTGGTCCGGCCCTGCCAGTACAGGTTATCGCCCAGCAACGCCCCGCCGGCATCGTGTACTGTCAGCCGCACAAAATAGACCTCCGACAATGGTTCCGGCAACCGCAGCTTGAAAACCGGTGTTTTGGCGTTAGCCACCGCATCCATCGTGTGGTGCGTTTGCCCCGCCAGCGAGCCGTCAAGGTTGTAGACCAATGCTCCAATCGTAATGCCATGCAGCGGTACCAGCGTCTGGTTGATCATATCGATGCTGAAATCCACCGGCGATAATTGGATGTGAATCGGCTCACATCCTTTTTTCGCCCCATAAAGCGACGCATGAGCCTGCATATCATGGGCGTATAACTGCTGAACCGTGCTGTGCTGTGCCGGATGGCTCATCCACAGGATCACTCCGCTGGCGTTGTGCCACAGCTTGCTCATGTAGCCTTCAAAAATGCCGCGATACACTTCGTAATTGAGCATCTGGGCGCGATTCACGAAATCCTCAATATTGGTGGTCGCTCCAAAACGCCGAAACATCCCGGTTTCATAGGTCGTGATATTGGCACCACCGCCCCGGCAATAATCATGGTAGGCCCAGGTATTGTTGTGGTTCGGCCAAAGCTGATCCTCCGGCATGGTGGTCCTTAGGCTATCCAACGTAGGTACGGAAACGCTGCCGATCTCCGTCTTAAATCCGTTAAATTGCGGCCCGTAATACTTAGCCGGCTCTTCAAAACAATACGGCCCTCCGCTTTGCACGCCGGCAAAGGAGGAGCCGGGCTGGTAATAGCGCGTGCCATCCAAGTCCTTTGCCATTTTAGCAAGGACGGCATTGATCATCACTGGCGGCGGGCCTTCATTGCGGCCACACCAGATGACAATGCATGGGTGATTGCGATAGCGCTTGAAGGTATCTTCCGCATTGGCCAGCAGCAGGGCCGGATTATCCGGGTCCGGGCCGTCACTGGGATTGGCCATCCAGAATTCCGTCCACACCAGAATCCCGTATTTGTCACACAGGGCGAAGAATTCCTCGCTATTGCTCTCCCCGGTCCAGTTGCGAATGATCGTCAAATGTGCCAGATGATGCATGCGTATCCACGCTTCCATGGATTTATACGGAATACGTTTCATCGCCTCATCGAAGCCCCAGTCACCACCCCGGCACATGATTTTGTGCCCATTGCATTTGATCACCAGTTCGGGCAGTTTTTCATACGCGAACTCACGTACGCCAAAAGAGGCCTTGACATGGTCACTTTCCTGTCCGTTGATTTCAAAGGTGAGGTTTAATTCATGCAGGTATTGCTCGCCATAGCCGTTGGGCCACCACAACCGCGGATGCCGCATTACCAGTTGCGGAAACGCCTTGGTGTCGAAGACGACGATGTGTGTCTCACCTGCATCAAGGGCGACATTTTTCTGAAACGCAATATCGCCGATGCGCCCCTTTAGGACGCCATCAATGGCAATCTGGCTCGCATTACGCACCTCCACCTCGACAGTTACCGTGGCCTTTGAAAGGTCCGGCAGCGGCAACTCGGTCTTTACCTGCGGATTGTGTATCGTCACCGGCCCACTGGTAGTTAAGTACACATGATCCCATATTCCCGTACATCGGTCGCGGATGCCGGGTATCCAATCCCATCCGACCGTGCAGAGAAAATTGGGGCCGTTGCGTGTGGTCTCCCCGCCATTGGGTCCAAAACCCGTATACCAAGATTGTTCATTAGGCAATCCGGGGTGCGACACAGGATGCACCTTCACCGCCAGCACATTGGCTCCACGCGCTTGTAGCACATCGGTAATATCAAAAAGGCCCCGGATAAAGGCACCCCTAATCTCGCCGATCCGCTGGCCATTAAGCCATACCTCGGCGGTATAGTTGATGCCCTCAAAATGAATCCACGTACGCTTATTCTTATATTTCGCTGGCAGCGTAAAAGTCCTGCGATACCACCAGGCATATTTATTCAAGGCCTCCGGAATCTGCAGGTTATTTAACCCAAACAAGGGATCCGGGAACACCCCTTGATCCACCAGTGTGGTCAACACCGTGCCAGGCACCGTAGCTTCGTACCAAGTGCGGCTGTCGAACGTTGGCATGGAGACCTCGTCCCCGTTGGCTTGAGTTCCACCGGGGCCCAGCATGGCCATCTCCCACCCACCCAACAAATAACCGTCATCGCGCGGTGGCAGAACCGGTGCCATGGAACTACGCGGGGGCCGCGGTGCGGTCCATCCGCCGGGCGCGGGCCGCGGGACAGCGCATGTCCCCAGAACTTCTATTTCAGTGATCGCCACGCCGTATTGCCGCCACGAACGCGACTGTGTGGTAAGCCGCACGTAACGGGCTGGCTGCGGCGCAATTCGCAAGTGCAATTCCCCGCCCACGCCGTTGCTGGTGTGGAATATATTATTCCAGCTTGTACCATCGGTGGAGATGTCCACCCGATACGCCACGGCATAACTGCCGAAAACGTCCCTTCCGGCTGGAACACGGT
>JAJZOA010000024.1 GCA_021852225.1 Planctomycetota bacterium | reverse complement strand
CCTGCGGATTATTGTGGTATCGCCGCCAGCATCGATACACCGTTTTGAGATAGTTTCTTAATCAATCGTTCCTGTGCCAGAAGCGCACAATCCCTTAAGTCAGACGGATTTAAGGAACTAAAAAGCGGCACCAGCGACAGAATTTTGGCGATCCGATCAATTTTGGTCTGTTCAGGCATTCCCGCATGATACGCGCACAAGGTTCAGCATGCGATCTTCTGCCTGCACCAGAAAAAACATCGGCACTTTGCTCTGGAGCAAAGTGCGTTCCTGGTCTGGCTCGTATTCTTATTCATGTGATATGCATAGGAAAGGCGGATAAAATGCCCTGCAACATTCCACCAGCCGAAGCCGGAGATCAATTCATATCCCAGGTGCTGGCGACATTTCCGCAGGCTGTCACTGAATTTATCGCAAGGCGCATGGCCTGCCCCGGCTGTCCGATGGCGAAATTTGAAACGATGGCAGAAGCGGCCCGGAATTATGGAATGGACCCTCGGGAACTGTTGGCCGCAATAGCTGTGCGGTTTCCAAAACAACACTATATGCAATACGGCAAAGAGGTATTGTCAGGAAAAAACAAACGCGCGGTGCGACCATGTCAATCACATTAACTCCAAATGCGGTGGCGGAATTGAGTCGGATTATGCGGGAGCAGGGACTGGACCCGGCGGTTACGGGTCTGCGCGTATTCCATGTGGCCGGTGGTGTTGGGGCGCGGCGGTACGGCCTGGAACTTCAGGAATTTCGCAATGCGTCGGCCAATGGAGATGAAAGCCTGGAATCGGTTGGCGTTCCGATACGCTGCAGTCAGGCGGATTATCGCCATATTCGGGGAATAACGATTGATTTTCAGAACAAAGATGGCGATTGCGGTTTTGCCATTAGCCGGCCGCCAGCGAAATGGCCGCTGCGTACCCCATTCGCCGCGCCGTGGCTCGCAGAGGCCATCCGCCGGGTTATGGACCCGGAGGTTGGGTTGAATATAGTTGATCTGGGGCTGATTTATGAGACCAGGCTGGAAGGCGACCGGGTGACGGTCGTTATGACCATGACCACGCCAGCCTGCCCGATGACGGAAACGATTTGTGCGGATGTGACATCATGCGTTACGGGGGCCGGTCAGGGCGTTCGGCAAGTACAGATTGATCTGGTCTGGGATCCGCCGTGGACGCGCGGCATGATTTCCGAGGAAGGCCGCTGGCAAATGGGCTGGCGTTAAATATTCTTGTTCATCCCCGAAGCCCAAGCGGTGTTCGTTTGGAAATCCGGGAGTACTTTTCAGGAGTTTTTCAATGGCAGATGGAGCAATTATTGATGTCCGGGAGATTCCGCCCAGGAATCGTCATACGTTGATTTTTCAGACCTTTCAGGCACTTCCGGCCGGGGGAACGCTGATGCTGGTCAATGACCACGATCCGCAGCCACTGCATTACCAGTTTATGCACGAACATCCAGACCTGTTTTCGTGGCAATATGTGGAACAGGGGCCAGAATTGTGGAAAGTGCGCATCGGACGAACGAAATAAGGCGCACAGGATACGCCGCCCGACCGATGTGTCGGCGGCGTGTCTTTTCGTTTTGCGGTTCAGGAATGGAAAAAGGTTATTATCATGATTATCAATAATGTGAATGCGAAGGCGGTTTTCAAGGATGACCGATATAATGCCATTGGTCTGGCGGGGTCAGACCATGGCAAGGCCATGCTGGTTTGTCTTAAGCCGCAGCAATTCATTCCGGTACACGCGCCGGGGATCGATATTTTTGCATTGGTTCTTGAAGGCCACGGCATTTTACGCGACCAGGAAACGGCGCAGCGTGCCGCCCCAGGGGACATGCTGTTTGTTAAGGCGGGCCTGAACCGCGGAATTCTTGCGGAAACGAAAATGATATTATGGGTTATAGTTTCTCCGCCGCCCGGACCAAACGACCATAATCTTGTGGAGAAATTGCTAAAGGAAGGGCGCTGGTGCGATGAGGCCGCAATCGGCGGTGTGGCCCATGCGTAACAATTCAACCATCAAATACGGTCGGGGGAAAGTCGCCAGATTTCCGTTGCTGGGTATCGGCCTGCTTTTAATGCTAGCCGGAATTTGGGGCGGCTTGTTGCGTCTTGGCTGGCCGTGGGCGGCTGGTTTTCCACGTGTCATCAGCGATCATGGCGCGATTATGATCGGCGGGTTTCTGGGAACGCTTTTAACTCTGGAGCGGGCGGTGGCAATCCGCGGGCGATGGTGTTATCTGGCGCCGCTGGCGAGTGGCGCGGGCGGTATTTTACTGATATTGGGCGGACCGACGCGTTGGGGCGCGGGATTAATCCTTCTGGCCAGCGCCATTATGGTGATCGATTTTCTGGTCATTATGCGGCGACAATTCAACTTCTTTACCCTTACCATGGCGGCGGGAGCGGCGGCATGGCTGACGGGCAACATGCTGTGGTTTTCCGGCTGGGCGATTCCCGATCTGGTATTCTGGTGGATGGCCTTCCTTATTTTAACCATCGCGGGGGAACGTTTGGAACTAAGCCGTCTGATGCCACCGACGCCGTCGCGAGTCTGGACATTTGTTACCGCATCAGCAGTTCTTGTTATTGGCCTGCTGTTGACCCTGGCCATGCCCGGCCCCGGTGAGGCGATCGCGGGATTGGGGATGCTGGGCCTGGCCGTCTGGCTGGTTATTCACGATATTGCACGGCGAACCATTCATGCCCATGGATTAACCCACTTTGTGGCGGCATGCCTGTTGCCGGGCTATTTCTGGTTGGCGGTCGGCGGTCTGCTGGCAGTCTGGTTTACATGGCTTGGACCGGTGCTGCATGGATCGGGAATTGACGGAGCTGAGGTGTTTGCCGGCTATCAATATGATGCAATACTGCACGCGATATTTCTGGGCTTTGTGTTCGGGATGATTTTTGGCCACGCGCCGATTATTTTTCCCGCCGTTCTTGGCGTGCGCATGCGCTTCAGCCGTTTTTCCTACACGCATCTTGCTCTTCTGGAGGTGTCTGTATTCTGGCGGATTATGGCCGACATCTGTGGATCGTGGCCGGGCAGGAAGTGGGCAGGCCTTCTAAATGCAGCGGCCATTATTCTTTTTTTTATCAACACCGTGCGTTCGGTGCGGTTTCAATCGGAGCCTGCCGGTATAATGCCGGAAAATATAGAGCCAATGGATTCCACCGAAGGATACCCGATTACTTTATTTCAAAGAATGGAGACTGGTGATGGAGAATCCGATAACCGATAAAAATCAGGACGCCGGGTGGCCGCACGGAGTTGCGGGCCTTGCGGAACTGATCAGCGTGCAGGCGGGGTCTGTTGTTAGCCGCGTGCTGCTGAAGCGAAAAACTGGCAATGTCACGCTGTTTGCGTTCGACGGTGGGCAGGAACTCAGCGAGCATACGGCCCCCTTTGACGCTTTGATTCAGGTGGTGGCAGGCGAAGCAGAAGTCAGAATTGATGGGCAGCCCCACCGTGTGTGTGTGGGCGAAGTTATCCTTCTTCCCGCGGGCCACCCGCACGCAGTTCGGGCAGTTCGAGGAATGAAGATGCTGCTAACAATGGTCCGCGAGTAGTGGGTCAAAGCAATCCGGCATTCCTGCGGGAATCAGACGCATGTACATGTGTGGCAATAGTGCTTTTTGTCTTCAAGCCGATAGCTTTTCAGCGATTGAACGCGCTGGCGATCTATTCCGGATAAGTCACAATGGGTGGGCGGCCGCGCCGTCGTTTTACCCTCGCAAAATTGGTTATTTCGTGCGGTGGTGCATTGGCCGAACTCATAATGTGGCGGACTGGTATGCCCATGGCAACTTCGGCATCTGCAATCATTCGCCGATGGCAGCGCCACCACACCGCTTCGGCGCACATCACGCATGTTCGTTCGGTTTTGCGCCACCGGTTTAGTTCTGCAAGGCCCGCCTGAAATTCCGGCGTTTGCATGTAGTCGCCGTAACCGCGAAAACTGGCATTGCGCCAGCCGGTGTTAATAGACTGCTTGGTCGAATGGCGCAACCCGCCTAATGCGGATAGATGAATATATTGAATGTCAGCCCTGGCCAGGGCTGACTTCATGCGGTTTTTGGAAAACCGGGGAACGTTGCGTGATCTTGGAATGGTTCGCACATCGACCAGGATCCGGATTTTCCAGTTTTGCAGCAACTTGACAAAATCGGCCCACGGCCGGGTTGAATGTCCAACAGTGAAAAGAATTCTTTGGCCCATGGGCGCATCCTTTTGGTCGGTTCCGCCGACAAACGCTCAATGTCCTGGGCGGAAAGTTCGCGTGGCCGTTACGTCGGCGTATGCCCGAGACACACAGTCAGCAACACAAGGGCGGGGTGGGGGGCCGTGAGATCGTGTGGCACGCCGGGCGGCAGCATCAGCATCTGGCCGCTGGTAAGCGTGGTGGTGCTTTCTGCGGTCTTTACTGAAATTGTTCCTTCCAATACGTGGATGATGACGGCGGCGTCGGCGACATGTTTTTCCAAACCACCGTCGGGGTTGAATTGAAACAGTGCCACCGTCAGGCTTCCGTGGTGATACAGTGCCATTTGCCTGTGACCATGCGTCAGGCGGACTGGCTCATGACGCAGGCGTTCGACGGCTTCATTAAGATCAACATGATGAATCAGGCCGGCGAAGCGCTGGTCCGGATGTTCGCGTAATCTTGATTCCGATGGTGTGGACATAAAAGAATTCCTTTATGCTGGTTTTGCCCCAAATTGCATGACCAGGTTATTATAGGTGTTGACCGGTTGAACATCAAAGAATGCTGCGCTAAAAATAGGGGGAGAGGACGCAAGGAAATTCCTCATTTGACCAGATACAGCATGTATATTTTGTCTAAGAGATTTGTAAGGTGAGCACAATATATGCTCAATCACCACTTTGCATCGCCGATGAAGCCGGCTGTCACGCTTAGAAACTATCTCAAAACGGTGTATCGATGCTGGCGGCGATACCACAATAATCCGCAGGCCAATTGAATGATGCCAAGGTAGTTGGATGACTTTTTCGCGTACCGTACCAGAATGCCCCGGCAT
>JAJZOA010000289.1 GCA_021852225.1 Planctomycetota bacterium | reverse complement strand
CAGCATGATTCGGCTGGCCGGGGGGTAGAAACGTTGGCGCACAGTTGGGCAGCGGCTTTCCCGTGCTGACGCACGAAACACTGCTGGAACTTAAACCGCGCATCATTGTGCTGGCGCTGCCCGGTGCGCCGCCGGCCAGGGGGAAGGGCGACCCGCGCATGACGGTTTTTTTTGCGGCAAGCCGCATTTACCAGGCCATTGCCGCGCGTGTTTCTGCTGACGGACCGCCAATGTGAAATGCCGACGCTGAAAATTGCCCATACCATAAAGCAATTGCGGGGATTTTTTGGAACGCAGCGGCACCTGCCAGATGGGAGCATCATGCGATGATAGGCGCTGCCTGTAAAAAATCCGGCGACTGGCTATCGAGCCAGAATGGTCAACTTCTGATCGGGCTGGCGCTGGTTGGCCTGGCGTTTATTGCGGGGATGGCAACCGGTCCGGCTTTGCCCGGCCATTTCTGGCCGTCATTCGGATTCGCATCGGGTCCTGCCACGCACCTGCGGGCGGTGCGACTGATGGCCGCAGGACTGGTGGGCGCTTCCTTGGCGATTGCCGGCGTACTGCTGCAGGGGTTGTTGCGCAATCCGCTGGCGGACCCGTACATTCTGGGAATTTCCAGCGGGGCGACGGCCGGCGTCATGGTCTGGATTCTGCTGGGAAATCTGTTGACTGGTGTCGCCCTCGCCCATCCCTGGCTGGGTGCCGCCTTTGCGTATGGACAGGCGGTGCCGGCGTTGCTTGGCGCGCTGTTTACCTGCGGGGCGGTGTTTTTTCTGGGGCGCCGCGGCGGCATTCTGGATCCGCTTACGCTGCTTCTGGCGGGCGTGGTGCTGGGCAGTGTGAATACAGCGCTAATTATGCTCCTTAACAATCTGGCACCCTACGGCGCGCGGGCGGACATTTTAAATTATATTTTCGGCTATATCAGTGCTGTTACGCCGCAATTTCTGCTGTGGTTGGATGGGTGCCTGCTGCTGGTCTGCTGGCTGGCCGCCATGGCCATTGCCGGCGCGATGAATATTGCGTCGCTTTCGGATATTGAAGCCACGAGTCTGGGCGTGCGACTTTCCCGTCTGCGTATGGGAAGCTTTTTTAATTTCCGCCGCCCTGGCTGCCGGTGCCATTGTGCTGGCCGGACCGGTCGGATTTGTCGGACTGATTTGTCCGCATATCTGCCGGTCGTGGTTCGGGCCGGACCATCGGCGGCTGCTGGTCAGCAGTCCGTTGCTGGGCGCTGCGTTTCTGATTATTGCAGATTCATTTGTACGCTGCACCGGCAACTGGTTTAACGGCGAACTTCCGGTGGGGGTGGTAACCGCGTTGTGCGGCGGACCGTATTTTCTTTTTCTTCTGCAAAGGCGCAGACCATGGCAATAAGATCCGACCTGCCCGCCGACGGGCCAGCCGCGGCTCTGGCCGCGCGGGATGTGACCTTTCGTTTCGGTGCCGATGCGGTGCTGGAGAATCTATCGGTGGACATTTCCGCCAACCGCATGACCGCCATCATCGGGCCGAATGGCGCGGGAAAATCAACGCTGGCGCATCTGCTGATTGGCTTTCTTCAACCAGAGCATGGCGTGGTGGAACTGCTGGGCAAACCGCGCTTGCAATACACTGCCGCACAGGCCGCCGGAATCATTGCGTTCGTGCCGCAGTTTTCGCAGGTGAGTTTTGGCTATTCGGTGCGGGACATTGTGCGGATGGGACGTTGGCCCCGGCGCAGCAGTTCGACAGGGCTAAATTCACATTCGCCAGCGGATCTAGCCGCGGTGGATCAGGCTATGTGGGATACGGATGTGCAGCATTTGGCGCGGCGGACATTTAACGAACTTTCGGGCGGCGAACGTCAGCGTGTGGTAATAGCCCGGGCTTTGGCCCAGCAGGCACCTGTCATTGTGCTGGATGAACCGACCACCGGCCTGGACCTCTGGCATCAGCTTGTGATTCTCGGGCTTTTGCGGAAACTGGCCCGTGAGCAAGGCCGCACAATTGTGTTGGTATCGCACGATCTGAATATGGCACTGAACCATTGCGATCAGGCGATCCTGCTGCAGGCGGGCAAACGGGTCGCGGCGGGTCCGGTCAAGGCTGTTTTGACACCGGCAATTCTGGAAAGCGTTTATCGGGTTCGGGTGAATCCCGTGGGCGACCAACTTCATTTTTCCCTGGCCACGGCATGATTATTTGACAATTTGGCGCCATTTGGACCGATAATCGCATTCTGGCATTCTCGTGAATTGTGCTTATCAAATTGCCGCCGCCAAGCCGAAATACTCAGTAAGCCCATCCGGTTGATTCGGACACATATCAAGGCGTCCAGAAAATCCGGAACCTGCCCGCAAGGGTCATTTAGGGCGAACTTTGGAAGCTGTATCGTGGTCAATTCGTTTCGCAGGAGACATTCTATGTCTATTGAGGACACAATCGCATCACTGGAACGCAACACACGCATGGGGACATCGCGATCGCTGATGGCCCATGGCGGAAAGTCCGGCAATTCGACGGTGCTGGAGGGGGTGTATCAGGAACGCGGTCATATCCCGCCGCACTACCATGATTGCGAGGAAGTCATTCTGTGCGCCCAGGGCGAAGGCATTCTGTTTATTGGTGAAGAGCCGCACACGTTTATGGCCGGTGCCACCATGGTGATTCCCGCCGGCGTGGCACACTGTGTGTACAACACCGGCATCGGGCAGTTGCGGCTGCTGGCATTTTTTCCGTCAGCCAGTCCCGCATTCAACTGGGTCGCCAGCCTGCGACGCCTGACGGGAACCGGCGCGGCGGCTTGAAACAATACAAATAGATGACGGATTACTTTATGGACAAGATTCGATAAATAGCAATGGAGTCCTGTATATTCCGCGCAGGACAGTCAGACTCGGGTCGCATTAGGGGGGAGATTTGAGCAGCAACGGCTGGGCCTGGAACGGTTGAACAGGTGAGAGCAGCAAAAAGATATCAATGGAATAGCATCACTTGCCAAGGCCGAGCGGCCGATTCGTTTACGCGAGTCAGTCTATTAAACTAATGGCTTGGTCTGGCGGATTGATACGGCCTATAACAGCCAGGGGTTCCCAAGCCTGTTGACCAGTTACGCGGATACCGCCGGTACAACAATCGTGAATCAGGTGGAAAACTTCTACAATGGCCTGGGGCAGATAACCGCGCAATATCAGAGCGTCAGCGGCGCGGTGGACACCAGCACCACGCCTTATGTAGGATATGCCTATTCGAGTCCCTCGAACGGGAGTCTGTTGACATCCATGACCTATCCCAACGGCAGAACGATTGATTACAACTATTCAGGTTCCAACCTGAACGGGGCGCTTGACGCGGCAATTGGTCGATTGGATTCCATCAGCGATGGTGCAAATTCCGGCGATCCCGGCCAGGTTCTTGAACAGTACAGTTATCTTGGCCTTTCAACCATTGTGGCCCGCAACCATCCGCAGACGGGCATTAACCTGACCTTGATTGGAGCATCCGGCTCCGTAGGCTCCGGCGGCGACCAATATGTTGGTTTTGACCAATTCGGTCGGGTGGTCAATCAGAACTGGGTGAATTCCGCAGGAACAACTGTGGATGGATACACCTACACCAACGACCAGAATTCCAATGTCACTGCGAAAAACAATGTGCTGAATTCCGCCTATTCGGAAACATACTGCTATGATCTGCTGGACAGATTAACCGCGGTAACCCGTGGCGGTGCGGCATATCAAAGCTGGAATCTGGATAGCCAGGGGAATTGGTCCAGCAGCACGACGAATGGCACGACGCAGACCCGCACCGCCAACGCACAAAACCAAATTACTTCTGTCTCCGGTCTCCTGACTCCTGTATATGATTCCAATGGCAACATGACCACCGATCAGAATGGCAATAAACTCGCCTATGACGCATGGAACAGATTGATTTCGGTTACGAATAGCAGCGGACAGATCATTGCGGCCTATACGTATGATGCACGCGGATATCGTGTCAGCGAAAGCTATCCCGTCGGCGGCAATGGCGTTGCGGCTGGGACGGTCAATTACATTTATTACGACGCCGGTTGGCAGGCCATCGAAACCCGCACCAATGGAACGGCAAACAGCAATGTGACCAGCCAGATGGTCTGGTCGGCTGCATACATCAACGCGGCGATTTTGCAGGACACGTATTCCGCAGGCGTCATTCAGCCCAATTCAAGGCTGTACTTCCTGCAGGATGCCAATTGGGACACGACTGCGGTTGTTGGGTTCAACAGCACGGCTGGCACTTGGGGCGTTACGCAACGCTATGTGTATTCGCCGTATGGCAGTATGATCGTGCTTAACAGCGACTTCAGCACGCCGCCCTCGGGCACGCAGCCAATGGTGAATAATCTTTATCAAGGCATGATCTTGGATGCAGTGACCGGGCTGTATGACGAACGCTTCCGGAATTATTCGCCGGGTTTGGGGACATGGATTTCGCAGGATCCGTTGCAATATGTCAACGGTGCCAATACGTATCAGTTTGTTGAAGGTGGACCGGTGGGGGCAACGGATCCGTGGGGGACGCGAACGCTTCCGCCGCCGCCCGAGCCTGCGCCCGCAGGGGCGCCCCCCACACTACCGCCCGGTCAGGGGCGGATAACAACAACCGAGACCCCCCGGAAGGTGGCGCTGAGGCCGAAAATGGGGAGGCTGTGGTCGCCACCGAGGAAGGCGGTGAAACCGCGGGGGAGGTAGGCGCAGGTGCCGCGGCAGCCAGCACCGCGGCGGTAGGTGGGGGTGGATTGTTCGCTGCTTACTGGGCCTACGTGCAAAAGAATGCGATCATGGCTCAGCAAGCCCAGATACTGGCCAATGCGGAAGCGATAGCGAACTATCAGGCAGTTCAATGGGACGCTAGGATGAAGGCGCGGTACGCCGCGTCGCATGAGCCGACGCCCCGGGTGACTCCTGCCAAGGCTGGCAACAATACGTGCCCGGTTGCAAACAGCGGCGGTGCGGGGAACAAGCCGCCGGGCGGCAAGGCGGTTGCGGCACCGGGGGATGATAATAATCCTTTCAAGGATGGCGGGCCGTTCAAGACG
>JAJZOA010000340.1 GCA_021852225.1 Planctomycetota bacterium | reverse complement strand
AACTGCTGGCATATCCGCCGCTGGTGCCAGCAGCCAATGCCGTACCACCAATGGCGGTTTGGGAAAGGGAAAGGTTTCCCGCCGTCTGGCCATTGACCGAATCAGAAAGAATCTCCTGAATACCACCATTTCCACCGCCGCCAGTGGCGATTCCGGAAACGCTTACATTGCCGGTTCCCGACTGGCCAAGAATACTGCCCAATGTGCCCGCGCCACCGGCGCCAAACATATATCTGTTTGATATGCCTGCATTAATGTCGACGCCGCCATTGCCACCCGTGGCATTGGCGTTAATGGTTACATTCCCGGCACCGGTAAGTATTCCAGTGGCGCTGACAACTCCAGCATTCCCGTTGCCGACGGGGCCACCATTGCCACCTGTAGCCGCAACGGTCAGTGAAAGACTGGACGGGGCGACGATTATAGTACCTGTTGAATAATCCTCATTCAGCAAACTGCTGGCATAGCCGCCGCTGGCACCCGCATCCAGTGAATTTCCACCCACAGCTGTCTGGGAAAGGGAAAGGTTTCCCGCCGTCTGGCCATTGACCGCATTGGAGAGATTCTCTGCGGCACCGCTATTTCCATTGCCTCCAATGGCCGTGCCGGAAACACTGACATTTCCCATGTCAGATCGGCCAAAAAGCATGCCAAGCTCAGCGATCCCACCGGCTCCTGCGCCATTTGTGCTCAGCGCTATACCGCCACCGAGTAATCCATTGCCGCCCGTGGCCGTGGCGTTGATCGTGACATTTCTTCGTCCAAGCAGGATGCCGACCGCACTGACCTGACCACTGCCGCCTGCGCCCCCAACAGTCCCCCCGGGGCTTGGTGGCCCGCCATTTCCACCTGTTGCTACAACGGTGAGTGTTAAATTAGATGGTGTTAAAATAGGTGAGCCAGATGCCAATGGACTGTCGTTTACTTTCAAACTGCTTTGTGCATTGCCTCCGGCGACTCCGGAGCGATACGATGAGCCACCAACCGCAGTTTGGGATAGAGATAGGTTGCCATTTGTCTGGCCAGCCACGGCATTGCTGAGAATTTCGCTGCTCCCGGCGCTTCCATTTCCCCCTGTGGCTGTAGCTGAAACGTTGACGTTTCCCTTGTCAGATTGGCCAAAAAGTGTGCCAAGCTGTGCGGTACCGCCCATTCCGGCATTCAATCCGCTCTGGCCAGTTCCACCGTTACCCCCATTGGCAATGGCCTCCAAATTTGCGGTTCCAGTGCCAACGGCGTAAGAGCCGCCGGATATGTAGGCGTTACCGCCGCTGTTGCCTTCAGAACGAATCGTTCCGGACGAATCCGTATATGTGACATAGCCGCCCGTTCCCCCGTGGGCGAAAATATCGGCTGTGGAATTTCCATTTAATACCGCATTGTTCGCAAGTGCGCTGGCTTCAGCAACTCCGCCCGTACCTGGCACTCCAACGATTTGGCTACCGGAAAGATACATGGCGCTCCCACCGTTTCCGCCAACCGCTTGTGCAATGGAATTAATAGCTGAGCTGTTGATAGCCTGAAAATTTGAGTCTTCGGCAACTGCATTGGCTGTACCCCCATTTATCTCGCCATAAGTCGCATCGGTATTTTGTGGAAAAATACCGCCACTTCCAGCTTTGGCAATAGCTGTATTACTCGGTGCGCTGGAAGTCGCATTGGCTTGGGCATCCTGAGCGTCGGAAGTTAATGTGCCATTCTGTCCCGTTACCTGTACGAGGTTCACAGTGTCGGCTTGCAGGCAAGTCGATCTGCCCACGGTCAGACTCATGGCGGCCGCCAGAAATACCAGCATCCTGCCCCGACGGGGGATCAATTTTGACGACAAAATCGCTGTTGATGTCACGGTTTTCTCCCTTTTTTGCAGGTCCGGGCGCGTACATCGTACACTTTGCCACGGCAGTACTCAATAACTGGGCGTACTCGCCATTGTAACTAAAAGGCCTCTAGATACTGTTGGTTGTAGTTGATCTGCGGTTAAATTGCCAACAAATTTCAGGCGAACTGGAAATATCCAACAGGGCAATCGCATGTGGAATCAGGCGGGCCGGGTTTGGAACAGGTAGTGCGTGCTTCGGCCACAACGCTTGCGTTTACACCGGAGACTCATGGCTTTGGGTTCCCCGACGGGGGAAGTCAGGATAACCTGGCGGAAATGACAACGTCATTTTCCATCTGCGGCCACTGGCGCACAGGCACCCCAAAACGCCTGTTATGACGGCATCTTTTCACTTCCCGACAAATAAGGAAAAACCTGCGTCATGACAAAGTTCCTGATGCAAGGGCCTGCTCACAAGAAATGCCTTTTATAAATACCTTGCGCGGGCGCGAGTTATTAGGGGGAATTCTACATGCGATTGCCCTGAAATCTCCAATTCGCCCGAATGTGATCGATTTTCCGCAGATTCGATTGCCTGGAGGTTCGCCTGCCAAAGTCACATCCATTTTATAAGTGAATTGGCCACGGCTTCACCATTTCACCTCGCCGGTGGCCACAATGTGGCGGCTCGAATCGCCCACCGCAATTCCATAACTTCCATGCGGCACCTGCCAGCGGCCCAGTTTGGTATTGTAAAACGCGAAGTCGTGCCAACGCAGAGCGACAGTTACGATTTTCGTCTGGCCGGGCTGCAAATTCACACGCTTAAAGCCTTTTAAATTTTGCACGCACCGTACCACCGATCCATGGGGTGGACGCACATAAAACTGCACCACATCCGCGCCGGCACGCTTGCCCGTGTTTGTGACCGCAATGGCCGCGGCAATCACGCGTTGCCGTCCGCCGCCAGTGGCCGCCAATGCCAGATGATTCATGGCGAAGGTTGTGTAGGATAACCCGAAACCAAAGGGATAACGCGGGGTAATTTTCTTTTTGTCATACCATCGGTAGCCGACGAAAATCCCTTCCTTAAAATGAACCGTATCGTGGTGACCCGGAAAATGGCCATACGCCGGTTCGTCACGAAGGCGTCGGCTGAAAGTGTCGGGCAGATGTCCGGAGGGATTAATGCCGCCAAAAATAATATCGGCTATCGCAGTGTTGCCGTTCTGGCCGGGATACCAGGCATACAACAGGCCATCTACCTGATGAATCCATTTGTGCATGGCAATGCCGGCGCCGGCATTCACCACGACCAAGGTGCGATGATTCAGCCGTGAAACCTCTCGCAGGTATTCATCCTGATCCGCGGACAGTTGGTACGTTCTGTCCAGATTTTCCCGTTCAATGCGCGGGCCGTAGCCGACGCAGGCAACCACCGCGTCGGCGGCGCGTATTTGTGCGTCATAGCGTTTGGCCAGCAACGGACCAGTCAGCCGGTGCAAGCCGAAAGTCACATAGGTGGATGGCGCGCCGGTCGGATGCATCAGGAACTTTATGTGGTACACATGGCCACTAATAAAATGAAACGCATTGAGATACGGAATCAGCGGGGCCGGCCGCCATTGTTCCACAATCAATGTGTCATTGATATAAATATCCACGCCGCCGTTGCAGAGCATTTTCATCATGTATTCGCCGGTATGGGCGGGAATGAACTTTCCGGTCCAGACGGCGGAAAAGTTGGCCGGCAGCGGTACGTTGGCCGACAATTCCAGCGGTGTGCCCAGCCGCCTGACAATCCGCTGGCTGATCGGTTTGGTGGTAATGGTCAGGTTGTTGTTGGTAATGTACTGATTGTAAATTCGCAGCATCAATCCTGGTTTGCCGGAATTGGTTTGCCATTTCGGCTGCCTTTGGAATGCCGCTGATTTTCCGGGGTAAGGAATATAATGTACCGTCACATCCGGTTCAGCGGCCTTACGGATGGCGGCCAGCATGCTCACGGGCCGGCCGATCGGACGGACATAGGAACTGCCACCGCCTCCGGTGACCGCCGGTGACGCCATGGGACCGAGAACCACAATGGATTTGATTGATTTGGCCGTCAGCGGCAGAAAATGCCCCGCATTTTTCAGCAGCACCGCACCCTGTGCTTCCGTTTTCATGGCGGCGGCCTCTCCTGCCGGATTATCCAGCGGAATACAGGATTTTTTTTGCGGGTGGCCGATGAAGCCCATCGCAATCATCATGCGCAACATGCGCCGCACGTGGGTGTTGATATTGCTTATCGATAACTGGCCGGATTCAAGCAGAGGCGGAATCGTAGTCATATTGTAATATTTAGGTGAGTGCATTTCAAGGTCCAGCCCGGCTTTCAGCGACCCAAGTGTGCTGTGGGTCGCATCCCAGTCCGACATCGCCACGCCCTTAAACCCCCAGCGATTCCGTAACAGATCCGTCAGCAGGAAATGATTGCCTGAACAATACGTGCCATTCAACTGGTTGTAAGCCGCCATTATCGTCCAGCAGTGCGCCCTGACAATCGCATCGCGGAATGGCGGCAGATAAATTTCCTCCAGCGCGCGGCGGCTGACAACGGAATTAATGACAAAACGGTTGGTTTCCTGTTCATTTCCCACAAAATGCTTCACGCACGCCGCCACACGCTGGGACTGCAGGCCTTCTATCCATTGATCTGACAGCCGACTGGTCAGAAACGGGTCCTCACCCATAAATTCAAAATTGCGGCCGCCCTGGCTTTCCCGCATGATGTTCACACCGGGGCCAAACAGAACGGAAATTCCTCGAGCACGGCAGTCACGGCCTAACTGCACGCCGGTTTGCCTGGCAAGCCCCGGATTCCAGGTGGCCGCCAGGCAAATGGATGCTGGATACGCCACCGACGGATAGAACCGCCGCACACCGACGGATGCGTCGCTCATAACAAGTTCAGGAATGCCAAGCCGCTTGATGCCCGGTGTATCCAGCGAACCTTTAAACGCCATCAGTTCCACTTTTTCGGCCAGTGTCATGCGAGCCAGCAGCGCGTTGGCGCGGGCGTCTATTTCCGCTGCGGTCAATTTGGTGAAGGTGACTTCGTTGGACGAATCCAGCCTTTCTCCAACCGGAGAGCGGCACGAAGTCGTGCAACCCGGAACCGCCAGGGCCAGAATCATCGCGGTGATAGCCAGTCCGCCGCATAAAAAAAACTGTGCGACGCCGATTTTATTTCTTAAGGTTTGCCGGAATCTTTGCATGTGTCAATATTCCATTAAAAAAAATGACAATCGAAATTTACAGAATA
>JAJZOA010000155.1 GCA_021852225.1 Planctomycetota bacterium | reverse complement strand
TAATTTCCACCTTCGCCAGCCCGCTTAAAACAGGAAAATCATGGACTTAAAAAAATTATTTCGACTGATGCTCATTGTGCTTATTGCGGTGCTGGGCACGAATCTGGTCATGAAAGAGTTCTTTGCGCCCAAAGCGAAGCCCGCAGTTGGTAACAACGCCGCCCCAAAGGCATCGGCCGGTCATTTGCCGATGGTCGTGATTAACCCATCGGCGGTGAAGCATGTGACGCTTGGAGACAGCAAAGCCGGTTCTCCGTTTCATCTGGAGGTGGTGCTTAGCAACGTCGGGGCGGGCGTGGCGAAGGTGGAAATTAATTCGTCGCTGTATCGGGCCGCGCTGGATTCATCCAAACCGCTGGTGCTGCTGAAGCATCGCAAGGGATTTCCGCTGGCGTTTGCTTCGCGTTCGGCCATTATTCCCGGCCAAGGCATGTTTAATCTCAAAACCCCGTGGACGGTGACCCGGGTAAAAGATCACACCACAGCCATTCTGAAGTGGCAATTGCTGGATACCAAAGAAAAGCCGCTGGCGCTGCTGGAAAAAATTTACCAGTTGAATCCAAACACGTGGAATTTGCATATCACGCAGCGCATCATCAATGAGACTGCTCATCCATTGCGGATTGCCTTGAACCTTTTTGGCAGCACCAGCTTGCCACTGGGCCACGAAGAAACGGACCTTCGCACGGTTCAAAGTGCGACCTACCACAGTGCCAGCAAATATCTGGACATCAGCGGATCGCCCGAAGCCTATCAGGCCAAAATGCTGGGGGCCGATACCGCTCCGGTGAGTCTGGGAAGTTTTGCCGGCAAAAACAGACTTCTCTGGATTGCCTCCTCCAATCGGTTTTTCGTTACCATTTTCCGACCGCTGCCGGCGGGTCCGCCCGAATATGAAATGCTGGACAGCGGCGTGAAAATTCCCCGGATCAATTATCTGGGCAATGCCACGGTTAAAAGGGTCGGGGAAAAAGCCGCCCAAGCCGACCCGCGCGGCGTTCTGGCGGTGGAGCTTGCCGGCCAGATGTTGGATATTCCCGCCCATGGTCAGGCGGATATGCCTTTTACCGTCTATTGCGGCCCGAAAAAGAGAGCCATCCTGGCCGGTTCCAGCCACGCCAAGCCTGGCTCTGCCGCCTGGGATTACCGCGTCTATAACTATCTGTCCGTCATTCAGTTTAACCAGGGAAGCTGGTGTTCGTTTATCACGTTCTCCTGGCTTTCGCTGGCAATTCTAAAACTGTTGGACTGGATCCACGCGGTGGTCGGAAATTATGGCGTGGCCATCATGATTCTTGTTCTGTTTGTGCGCCTGCTGCTTCACCCGCTTACGCGCTGGGGACAGGTGAATATGAGCACGATGCAGCGTAAAATGGCCAAACTTCAGCCTGATATTGAGCGCATTAAAACCAAATATGCCAAAGACAAACAGCGCCAGCAGCAGGAAACCATGCAGCTTTATAAGGAAAAAAATGTCAATCCGGCCGCCGGCATTCTCGGTTGTCTCCCCATGCTGCTGCAAATGCCCATCTGGATCGCTCTGTATTCCGGACTGCAGGTGGATATTGATCTGCGGCAGGCGAGTTTCATTCCCGGCTGGATTACGGATCTTTCCAGTCCGGATACCCTGGCGCGGTTTCATACATCGTTTCAGGTTCCGATAATCGGCTATTCCCATCATGGGCAAGATTTTATAGCCTTTAATCTTCTGCCCCTGCTGCTGGGGGTTGTGTTCTATCTGCAAATGCAGTTTCAAATGCGGCTTTCGCCAACGCCGACAGATCCGCAGCAGAAACAGATGCAGAAAATGTCGCAATTCATGGTGCTGGTGTTCCCTCTGTTTCTGTATAACGCTCCGTCAGGCCTTAACCTGTATATTTGTGCCAGTACCCTTGGCGGCCTGATTGACATGACCTTCATCCGGCGTCATCTGAAAAAACTTGAGGCCCGTGAGGCCGCCACTGCCTGAGGCCCGACGCCCATTGGCACCTGCGTGCGGCGTCCGGCAAGGATCATTTGCGTGCCCAAACTATTTGCCAAAAAGCATTTACGCCGGCATCCTGGCCGGTCCGCTGTTCCGCGTGGGGGTAATCCCCGGCCGCCAAAGCCGCGTTCCATGGTGTCGGTCAATCCGCGACCTGTGGCCATCAATATGCCTGGCGGGAAACGCCTTGTTACAACTTTGGTGCGCCCAAAGGGGGAGTCGCGATCGGTGCCGGCCCATTCGGTTATTGTGCTGGTGGGGAAATCCGGTCGGCGGATTCTTTGGAGGCCCGGCACGCAATATACCGGCGGCGCAATGTGGCATTCAGATGTCCGCGGTAATCTGTTTGGCTATGATTTCCGCCACCCCGGGCAGGTTTATATCTGCCGGCTGAACGGCGAACATGTGGCCAAATTGTACCTGAGCCTGTTGCGCAAGAATATACTTAAGCCCGTGTTTTTCCGCACCAGTTCGCGCGGCATCCGGTACATTGCCGCCAATGGTCTGCGCAAGACGCTGACCTGGAGCGCTGTGGAAAGAAACCTGCGGCGGCGGCGTGGGACGCCCTACGCCCGCAATGCCATGCGCTGGCTGACGGGCGGCCAAAGCCGTTAATTTTTCTTCAGTTCCAATGTTCCCGGCTAAGCGGCCCTATGCGTTTGGTCAAACCCCGGTAGAATACCCTTCCCGGGCAAGGGGCGGCTTTGTCCGGCTGTGAAACGTGTTCCATGGTGCGCCATGCTGCGTGAACTCCATATTTCCAATCTGGCCGTTATTGCCGATGCCAATGTGGAATTAAGTCCCGGATTGAATTGTTTCACCGGCCAGACCGGCGCGGGAAAATCCCTGGTTCTGGGCGCATTGGAATTGCTGCTGGCCTTGCGTTCGCCACAGAATATGCTGCGCAGCGGCAGCCATGAGGCTCGCGTGACCGGCGTGTTCCATCTGGCCAGCCCGAAATTACGTCAGACCGTGGCCGATCTTACTGATCTTCCTCTGGCCGATGAACCGGACATGATTCTCGCACGCCGAATTCATGACAGCGGCCGCACCAGCGCATCGGTCAATGGGCATCCATTAAACGGGGCGATGCTTAAAAGCATTGGCGAAACACTCGCGGACATCCACGGCCAGCACGATGCGCAGTATCTGTTGAAGCCGGGCAATCAGTTGGCCATGCTCGATGATTTTGCCGGCTGCTCTGATTTGGCGGATAACTTCCGCGCGCTTCACCGCCAGCGCCGGGAAATTCAGGACCGGTTGCATCAATTGGCCGCTTCGGAATCTCTGCGTCGTCAGCAGTTGGATCTTTTTGAATTTCAGGCGGCCGAAATTGATGAAGCCGCATTCACCATTGGCGAACAGGAGAATCTGGAGAATCGACACCGGCTTTTGTCCAACATGGAAAAAATAAAGCGACAGGCCGCTGCCGCCTATGAAGCCCTGTACGATCAGGAAGGCGCTGTGGTGGGGCGGTTAAAGGCAATAACCGGCATTCTGCTGGACGCTGCCGAGCTAGCCGGCGAAATTTCTCCCATCGCCGCGCAGGTGCGTGATGCCGCCGTAAGCCTGGACGACGCCGCCTTCGCCCTTCGGCACATGATGGACCGTCTGGAACTGGATCCTGATGAACTGTCGCGGGTGGCTGAGCGGTTGAATCTGCTGAATCGGCTTCTGAATAAATACTGCGGTTCCGGCGGGTCCCTGACCGACCTGATGCAGTATCGTGTCGCGATCGGCGAAGATATTTCCCGCCTGCAGGCCGCCGATCAGGATTCGACCCAGAATCGCCAGCAGGTGGTCGAACTGGAACACCAACTAAGCGCAGTGGGGGCGCGGCTTGCCGCCAAAAGGCGTGCCGGTGCGGACAAGCTTGTCGGGCTGGTGCAGGGCCACCTGACCGAATTGGGTATGAAGGAAGCCCGCCTGCATCTGCATTTCCAGCCTGCGGCAAACGATGCCGCGCGGCTCGCGGCGAGCGATGGCGTTCTGGACAGTTTTCCCTTGCCCACCGGCTTGGAAATTGTGGATATTCTTATTGCTCCCAACCCTGGCCAGGAGCCAAGGCCGCTGCGTAAAATAGCCAGCGGCGGTGAGCTTTCCCGCGTCATGCTTGCCATTAAATCCATTATGGCCCAGCCCGACCGCGTCAGTGTGCTGGTCTTTGACGAAATTGACGCCAATGTCGGCGGCCGCATGGGCACCGTGCTTGGTGAGAAACTGCGGGCCTTGGCCCGGCATCATCAGGTATTGTGCATCACCCATTTACCGCAAATTGCTGCATTTGCCGACCGACATATCCGTATTCGTAAAATTGTTGAAAATGGAGAAAGCTTCACCACTGTCGAACCCTTGGAGGGAGAAGACCGCATTCATGAACTCGCGGAAATGATTTCCGGCAAGCAGATCACGGAAACATCGCTGGCCCAGGCCCGTGAACTGCTGGCCGTGGCGGGCAACGTTCCAGCCGGGGTCGCCAGCAGGCCGGCGAGCGCAGTAAAGACCGCGACTTCTCCCAATATCGGGCACCGCAAAAAGGCCGCCAGCCGCCGCGGCTCGCATTAAATGTGGCTGGCGCGGTCTTGAATTCGTGAGCAATTGGCGCTTGGCATTTTACCTGCCATAAGCCGCCCAATTCGGGCGGTAGGGCATCTCCAAAGGAACACTGGCCTCTGTCTGAGTTGTGCGGCTTATGGGCGCGGTGGATTGGATTTAATCTTATTCGTATCAAGTGTGACCGCGCCATGCCGGGCCAGGGCGCCGCCATCCTGAATTGACGCACTGTTCATTATGATAATATCCGTGGTGGCAAGAATGGTGCCTTCAAATGCGCTGTCCGCCCCAAGGGTGGCCGAACTTCCCACCTGCCAGAACACAAAATTCCTTGGCTCAGATCCATTGCCACGGTTAATGGAAATAACGGCTGATTTGGTGCCGGTGGTCAGAGTTGTCCCGATCTGAAATACAAACTGGGCTTTTTTATTGCCTTGGCAGTCAAGTGTGAGTATCCCGTTGAGAGTTGCCAATGACGAAAAATAATATACCCCGGGCAGCAGCGTTAACCCGCCCAGGTCCTGGCCGCTTAAATCGTGGGTCGGTTTCATCCCCTGAACCGCTTTGTAAGCGGCGGTAAGGTCAATATGCGCCTTGCGGGCGACATCATCGGCCATTCGCTTGGCATGGGGCGATAAGACAATACCCGGCGGGAAGCCGGTGATATCCTCGCTGTGACTGGTTCCCACATGGCCTCCATGCACCGCGGTATCGCCGGTATTCGTGACCGCGGTACCGCCCAACACCGCAAAATTGGCGGCGGAATCTAAAACAAATTGAACCGGCGCGTGCAGCGGAAGCGTGCCCAACGGTGCAACCACCAGCATAACAAGTGTTTTATTTACCATGGCCAATTCTCCTTTTTCACACACCGCCGCGTGGGGATGTGCGAATATGGCGCGACTGATCTTCGGTTGGGCATCGTGGAGAACGAGCTAAAGGAAAGCTGGATTCCGGGTGGGCGTCGGGGCGACTCATGCCAAGGTTTCTAAACCAACCCGCGCGAGCCGTGCGACTTCAAGCGGCCATGCTCTAGCACACTTGAATTATCAGTATAGCAGCAATTGGCGTACCGTGGTGGATTTGGTTAATTATTTTTAAAGATAGGCGGGCGGCTATCACACAGCCGGACACATAAACCGGTCAATATCAGGAAAGTCCGGATATACCTGACTTTAGTTTCTGCAAAGCCGGGGTGCTTATTGTCCGGGAATCGTCAATTTTGCCCAATTCATTCGAATTATGTCCGGCGGCTGCGCCAGCGTGTCGTAAGTGTGTAAATTCCCACCAGGCCCGCCCCGGCCAACACAAGTGTTGCTGTGGCTGGCTGGCCAACTGCCGCCGGCCCGGTATTGATATTGCTGCTGGCGCAGTTACTGATGGTGTTGGCATCCAGTGTTACCGCGCCATTGCGTGCCAGAGCGCTGCCGTCGGTAATTGTGGCACCAGTATTCAGCGTAATGCTGGTTAGCGCAAGAATATGTCCTTCAAATGCGGTTCCTGTGCCCAGCGTGGCGGAACTACCCACCTGCCAGAACACATTGCAATCTGGTGTTGAACCGGAATTCAGAACCACAACCGAAGCGTTGCTGGCCGTGGTCAGCGTGCTGCCTATCTGAAAAACAAACTGCGCGGCCGAATTGCCCTGGTCATTAAGCGTCAGTGTTCCAGTAAGGCCCGCAGACGAAGAGAAAAAGTAGGTGCCCGCCGTTAGTGTTAATCCGCCCAGGTTCGTTCCTGTCAGATTCTGCGAGGGGGCTAAACCTGCGCATGCATTGTAGGCCGTTGTTAAATCACTCTGAGCCTGACTGGCGACTGCATTGGCGGAGTCCAGTGTGTATGGAGATGTCACACTTCGCGGCGGAAAGCCGGTAATCGCCGTGCCCGGACTTACTCCCACATTTCCCCCATCTATAACCGTGTTACCTGTATTGGTCACGGTTGATCCGGCCAATACCGCGAAATTTCCCGCCGTGCCCAGCACCACGGCGGCTTGTGCCGCCGCCGGGGAAACTGTTAATATCACCAACGCGGAAAAAATGATAGTCTTGGTAAACATTGGTCGCCTCCATTTACTTTTGTCGCCGGGTGGCGATACCAAAAGGTCGCATTTAAATAAAAAGCTGGAAGCCTTATAATTGGCCCGCCCCGCTTTTATATGGCCCAGCCATCCCGTTGAGATTGCCGAAATGATGACTAATCTCGATTACTATGTGTATGCAAACCATGTGCCGTGTTGGGTAAATCATTAAGTTGACTGAATTCATAAAAGTTCTTGCGATCTTGGGGCTGCTTGCCGAGATTCAGTTACAGATGCGACGCAGAGGGGGCGGCAATAACGCTGCCGCCGGACATAATGTCGCGGACATTTTGTCCCAGTCGGTTGGCGAATTGCGTAAACAGGCAGAAAATTGCTGGCCAAATTATATTATTGCCAAAGGTATGGATATTGCATAGTGGTACGTGGGGTTGTTCACGATTTTATTAATTGCGTCCCATTTTTTACCTGCGCAGAGCGTTCGGGTTGGGCGTCAGCTGCGTTTGCCAAGTCCCATTGGCTTGCTTGTAGGTGCAAAAAGACAAGATTGACCGCGGCTCGGTTGGCCAAAAAAGGGACAGGGACGTTCCGCCCTTTCGGTCGGAACGTCCCCGTTTACACCTGTGCCCCACTCGTGCTGCCCCACTGGCATTTGCCGCCCCACACCACGGACACTTTACCACTTTTTTAACAGGTATCTGCGATCTATGCGATTCCAGGAATCGCGCACGGCCTGTCTGGCCGTATCCCAGTTTAATGTGGATTTTCCCCTATGTGCCGCCCAGTCCCGTATCAAAATCAGTTCAACTTCCGCGAATAAGCGGGGATCATAAAACACCCGCGCTTCCCAGCCATATTGGTAGGCCGGGGCGTATTCTTCGTACGACACACCGGCCCTGACGTATGGACGTGAGTAATATGTGGACCGCCAGAACCCATGTTCTACGACCGGGTCAAGTTCATTTATCGGGTCTTCGTTCATCTGGTCACCGCCTCGGTTTGGATGTTGCGCCTCGTCGGTTGTCTTAGGTACTGATAGCGGATCGGCTGAACTGAATTTCGGAATGGCTCCCTCAATATTGACATCATGCAGCGTCATGGTTCGACTTCTCCAATCATTCCTGCGGCATATCCATTGGCTGCCCGCCTTGTGCGGCAACACAGAATTCACTGAAGAAATTTCGGGAAACTTCCTCATGCCGGTTGTTGTATGCAATTGGCGTGCCGCTTTTCAAATCAAGTGCGTACCAAGGCCAATTTTCATGGCATGCCGGCGGCGCGAAATGGCTCATGTGGTGCATAAATCTGGCCGCAAACGATCGCATGGCATATTTATGCCCGATTGTGCCGTTGGGCAGTTCGCCTGTAGCAGATCACATGATGCCGTTGCCTGTCAGCCCGTTCTGACCGAACAACTCGCCAAAATGTCGCGGACATTCTGACATTGCCGGAGCGTTTTGGATTAAGAAAGCCGAAAAATGGCCTGTTTGACTGATAAACAGGCCATTTTCCCCTCGGCATTGCAATTGCAATAACAATAGTGCGCCTGCAGCTGGCAGGTATGTTGCCTTGCTTTGCGCTGGGGCGCGGAAGGCCATGCTGGCATTTGTCGAATGACTTATCGGGGATTCAATATGCCTGAACCAATACGGCAATCGGAAAGCGGGTCGGCCGTCCCGGCTATTTTATCTCCGACTGGTGATCACACCGTGAAAACGCTTGAATCGCTGCACAATTATATGTTGCTTGTCGCACAACATCTGGAGGAAAATGTGCACCGCATATCCATGCCGGCCCGCGGGCGGGAAGGGCCGCCTTTCGGCGAGACGCTGGACCGCATTATCCGCAAATGTGTTCATGACCTGCAATCCCTGACGCATTCTATGGCGGGAGAACTCGCGCAACGCGCGGCTCTTGAACAGCAGTTGCTGGCCACCCAGACCGTTGCCGAGCAATATCGGCAGATGGCCTTTCATGATCCGGTGACCGCGTTGCCCAACCGCATTCTGCTGCATGACCGGCTGGATATCGCCCTGGCCCAGGCCAGGCGACATAAACGTTCGTTTGCGGTTCTATTTATAGACATTGATAAATTCAAATATATAAATGATACGTTCGGACATGCCGCCGGCGATACCATTCTGCGGCTGGTTGCCGACAAGCTGCGGGGCTGTATGCGAACCGAGGACACCGTAAGCCGCGCCGGCGGGGATGAATTTCTCTGCCTCCTGATGGAAGTCAAAAACCAAGACGGGGTAAAATCTGTCGCTGAGTGCATGTTCGCCCAAATCGCCCAGGCTGCGGGTACCGTTGGCTTTAATATCGCAGTGAAACTCAGTGTTGGCTGTGCCATGTGCCCGCTGGATGGCGTAACCCCCGAAATCCTTTTGCGAAACGCCGACAAGGCCATGTACCGCGCTAAGCGGGCCGGGACAGGCCTGGCCTTTTGTGATGACCATGCCGCGGATATTGATAACACATGGAAGGACAACTCCATCTCTTCGTCCGCCATGAGAATGCCCACAAGTTATCGCTGTTGAAAAGCCGGGGCGCCCAAACTGCGGTCCTTAAACTGATGTGCGTAAGCTGACGTGCATAAACTGGGGGGCGGGCGTCTCGCCCGACATGTCATCCTTACCGGCGGCCAGGATGGCCGCCCCCCACGAAGACTGTTTGCAATCCGCAAACAAAGGGCGACAAGGCGCGCCACCAGATCGCCCTCACCCACGCCAAGATGAAGTCTCGCCCGATATCGCAATTGAATAAGGAGACCTTAATTTGAGGTCCTTAAACTGATGTGCGTAAACTGATATGCTTAAACTGATGTGTTTAAGCTGATGTTCTTAAGCTGATGTGCTTAAGCTGGGGGTCGGGCGTCTCGCCCGACACGTCATCCCCACCGGCGGCCAGGATGGCCGCCCCCCACGAAGACTGTTTACAATCCGCAAGCAAATGGCGACAAGTCGCGCCACCAGATCGACCTCACCCACGCCAAGATGTACGTCTCGCCCGATATCGCAATTGAATAATGAGACGTTAATTTGAGGTCCTTAAACTGATGTGCCTAAGCGGATGTGTTTAAGCTGATGTGCTTAAGCTGGGGGTCGGGCGTCTCGCCCGACATGTCATCCCCACCGGCGGCCAGGATGGCCGCCCCCCAGGAAGACTGTTTGCAATCCGCAAACAAAGGGCGACAAGTCGCGCCACCAGATCGCCCTCACCCACGCCAAGATGGACGTCTCGCCCGACACGTCATCCCCACCGGCGGCCAGGATGGCCGCCCCCCAGGAAGACTGTTTACAATCCGCAAGCAAAGGGCGATAAAAAGCGCCATCGCGTCGCAAGTCGCCACTTTGACCCGGCCATTATGGCCCGGCCGTCAGGCGCGGCCCGCCGCTTAACAAAAAACGCCGCTTTGGCCCAAAAAATATGTGGCACATGAATTGCTTAATATACTGGCGTGGTTTTAAATTGACCACGGGTGGGGAACAAAACTGAAAGGCGTGTACTCATGGGTTTGATTTTGCTTGTTGTATTGGTCCTGATCATGCTTAGTGTGCTTCCCACGTGGGGTTACAGTCGTCAATGGGGTTATGGCCCGACTGGTGGTCTGGGTGTCATTCTTCTAATCGTCATTGTGCTGGTATTAATGGGTGTTATTCCCGGTAGATTTTAAATATCATCGCGCGTCGCCTTCAAGAAATAGCCGTATTTAGTGTCGGAACGCATTAAAAAGCGCGGAGTGTGGAACAAAATATTCCCGAGGTTTCTCTCATGCGGGCGGGCGGTGCACCCCGTGCACATGGGCTGGATGTCGGCGAATTTCCCGGAAAATTGCCCGGTTTCAATTGGTCTGTCCAATAACGGGCGAATTTTCCAAAGTGGTTTGATGTGCGTGGCCTTCAGATTAATCTGACCTGCCGCGATATCAAATAGTATTTAAGGAGACATGAAAATGTTTCGTAAAAACATCACAACGTGGTTGTCCGCCGGAGCTGTCGCTTCGCTGGCCTTATCCGGCGCCGTTTCCGCGGTGCAGGCTCAGCCGGTTATTGAGTACAGCCTGAACAATGGCGCCACCTTCACAAGTCTGGCTAATCCCAGCGCCATCAACACCATCGTGGATGGTTCGATCGGCGCATTTACCGTCACCAGTCTTTCGGCCTTGGCGGTGAACAACAGCAGTCTTGCTAATTTGAATCTCGGAATGGCCAGCATCAGTTTTGCCGCCACTCCTGGTTCAACCGTCAGCAATGTCAATATTCTGTTCCAGGCCAGCGCTACCGGATTCACTTATGATCCCGTCGGCGTGAATTTCCTGGAATCAGCGGGTTCGGCCACTCTGCTTCATGTGGCGTCTTCCACTGGCGATTCCCTTTCACTTAAGGGTGGGTCGGACACGGGTAATAATCTCTTTACCTTCACCACCACATCCAACCCGGTGGGGAGTCCGTTTGTATTCGCTGGTTCCACCTCTTCAGGAACTGAAAGTTCCAGTTTTGGAATTGACCCTGTGCCGAATCCAAGCATTAATTCCACGGGCTATTCGCTGACCACCACATTGGATTTTACCAGCTTTTACGTGGGTGATATTTATAACAATCCGTCATCCACAGTCACCGTCTCCAATACCGAGCCGCTTTCGGCAGGCGCCGTGCCACTGCCCGCGACCGGTCTTCTGACCCTGGTGGGTGGAATCGCCATGATTGGCGGAGTGGCGATCCGTCGCCGTCTGAAGGTCTAAGCCTCTTAGGCCCTGTTAAACAAACTGTCTCTTCCCCAAGGCGGGGTGGCCACTGTGGGGCTCCCCGCCTTTTTTTCGCGCCGATAAAGCACTGCGCACACTTGGTTCAGGAATCCCGGCTGAACGTCCGCAAAAATTGCGCCCCGCCAATAGCCGCCCGCAAACCGCCAACCCCATTCCAGGCTCAATTGTGCAGACTGGCGTAAATTAAGGGTGGCCCGCGCGAAAAACGGCTCATGCGCAAACCGGGTGTCGGGCGTCTGGTCCGACGAATTGTTCGCACCGGCGGCCAGGATGGCCGCTCCCGTCAAGACTGTTTACAACCCGCAAGCAAATAATGACAAGACGCGCCACCAGCTCAACAGCGTTCACACATAAACCTACGCCTTCCCCGACGGTTGCAATTCAATTGGCCAGGCATCAACTCCGGCGGCTACGAATGGCCGCCCGTCAAGAATATTTGCCGTCAGCAAGTGGTTTGTGATATGACACGTCTGGTGATCAAACCCCAGTGCGCTTTGCCATGAAATTGTTCAGTCAATAAGTCCGGTTATGCGGGGGAATGCGGCGTTCGGGAATCTGCGGCGGTGGCAGGGTTTATAGCCGTGCGAAGCAGCACAAACGAAGGTGTTTCCTGGCGTCCCAGCTTGCGCTGCAACGTTCGCACGCTGATGCCAATTGCGTGGGCCGCGCGCGTTTTATTATTGTGGTGCCGCTGCATGGCCGCTTGTATGGCCAATTGTTCAAGTTGCGCCAGTGTCAGAAGTGGCTCATCTTCGTTCGTGGAAATATAACTGGAAATTATCGTCGGCGGGACCACCGGTGCAAGGCCCCGCTGTGTCGGGGCTATCGCCAGCGCCCCGGATGCATCTTGTATGGCCGGCGGCAGGTCCTTCAGACTGATCACCGTATTGTCGCGGTCTGACAGCACCATTGCGCGCTCTATCACGTTCAGCAGTTCTCTTACGTTTCCGGGCCAGTGATAGCGTTGCAGGGCCTCCATCGCCGGAATGGAGATGGAATCAATCGGTGTGGCGATATTCCGCAGATTCACATGCTCAATAAAATAGCGCACCAGCAGTGGTATATCATCAAGGCGAGCCCGCAGGGGCGGTACACGGATGGTGATGATGTTCAGGCGATAATATAAATCTTCACGAAATAAGCCTTCCCGTACCATATTTGGCAAATCTCGGCTCGTGGCCGCAATCACGCGCGTATTTACCTTGATCTCGCGATGGCCGCCCAGCGGGGTGACAATTCTATTTTCCAGAATTCGCAGAAGCTTCGCCTGAAGAGACAATGCGCAATCGCCAATCTCATCAATAAAAAGTGTGCCGCCGCTGGCCGCCTCAAACCGCCCGATTCGCGAACCGACCGATCCGGAAAAGGCCCCCTTGTCGTATCCGAATAATTCACTTTCCACCAGCGTTTCCGGCATGGCCGCACAGTTTAAAGCAATAAACGGTCCCGTTTTTCTCTGCGAATTCCGGTGAATGGCCTGCGCCACCAGGTCCTTACCTGTTCCCGATTCGCCAAGAATAAGGACTGTGCTGAACGCCTGTGAAGACCGGGCAATCAAATCAAAAACATCCCGCATGAGCTGGGATTGACCAATGATATGGTCGTTGACACCATCGCCAATTTCCGGCGTGGGGGGCTTCTGTTCGTTCTGGCACGCATGAACCAGGTCCATCAGGCGGGACAGCATCAGCTTTGCATCGGTTACATTTTGCAGATCATCAAATGTGCCCGTGTTAATGGTTTCAATCAGGGATTTCACGGATTCGGTTTCATGAATAACCGGCAAAGGTGTGTTCGGAAAATAATTTCGCCAGTGCTTAATCAGGTCCAGACGCGATATGTCTCCGGATATAACCCCAGCCACAACGCAATCAATGCCCTCGCCCACAAAACTCAGCGCCTTTTCCGCGGAATCCGTGGTTTTGACAACATAACCCGCGTTGGTCAGCAACTGTTCCAGCGCGGCACGCTGGCTCGGATTGTCTTCAATCACCAGTATTTCATATTGATCAGTTTGATCACTTTTTTGAGAAGTCATTCCAATGGCTCCAAATCCGGACGCCAGCGCCCACTTATTTCCTGGGAGTCGGCCAACTGTGCCCCCCATCGCAGAATTTGCCACCTGCCAGCCTGTTCTTAACCACAGCTAAGGATAGCGGTATGCGCCTGGTAAAGCAAACCAAAATCGGGCCAGTCCCATGCCGCTGCCGCGCGACCGCGGCCGCCAATGCGCATGACCTTGCGAGCCAAGCCAATCCCGTCCGCTCTGTCGTGCCCGATTCGCCTTCGTTGCTGACCGGGTCTGGTAAAGAAATTGTCACCGTCCTGGCCGCCGGGCAGAAGGCACGCGCATATGCAACTCACGCCGATGCGCTGGGCATGTTATTTGGCGAGGGGGCTTGAATCCGGCCTGGGGGAGGGTGGAGCGGAATCTGTGGTGCAGGATTGCCAGGATTGCCACGATAGCGTGAAGGCGGCCCATGTCCGACGGAAAAGGAATGCCCTTTTTTAGGAACGCTTCAGCAAATGCGACCCCTGTTTTCGGCCCCTGGCCCGACCACCCTTAAATGCCTATGCCGACGACCACCATCGGTACCGCCGGACTGCTTCTCCCCTGACGAATAAGATCGTAAAGGCCGCCTTCGTAATATCCGACGCCCGAGGACATCTGCGATTGAAAGTGTTTTATTGGAAGTATTTCGATGCCTACATCAATGACGTCGCCCACGAAAAAAGCCATATGCTTTACAAACATGTCGTAAGCCACAAAAGAATATTTGCCAAATTGTATTTCCAGGGCGATGCGATCCTTCACGAAATCGGTCTGATTGTAGGATTTAGAGGACCAATTTTCGCACCAGTCGCTGATTTTCCGCGGACCGGCAAGAAATTATATGCAAACGTCAGGCGACGCGCTGCGAAAAGAGAAGCAATGCCCGATACATCAAAGGGCAGGCTGATTTATAAGTCCGCCGCCAGTGGCCGCTCCAGAAATTGCACAAGCCGGGTCGTATGGCAAATAAGAGGCTGCCGCGCAAAACGGCTGATCAAATCGCCGCAGGCGTCAAATTATTTTTTTTCAATTCCGTCCACCAGCGTTTGCACGATGTCGCGGGCAATTTCCAGTGGATCGCGTTCCCCGTCGCAGGGCCGGCCGTGCGAAAAGTTCAGCACCTTGTTGGCATAACCATTCACCAGGCACCACCAGGCCAGCACCAGCATATCGGAGTCTCCCGCACGGATTTCGCCAGCCTTCTGGCCCTGCCGGACGGTTTCCAGAAGCAGCATACGGCCATTGGCGGATGCCGCCTCCACCGGGGACGTCGGCGTTCCGCCACAGCAGCCATCGCGGGATTTCCGCAATTCCGGCCGGTGCATCAGACGGAATTCCGCCGGGTGTTCAATCGCAAAGCGAACAAATTCCACCCCCATGGCAATTAATTTATCCAGAGAATTGCCGCGCGTTTTATGCTGCTGATGGCGCATTGCGTCTATCATCGCGGTGATGCAGGAAACAGTGGCGGCTTCCAGAATCGCGCCTTTGTCGCGGAAATGGTGGTATGGCGCGTTGTGGCTTACTCCCGCCTGCTGGGCCACACGGCGAATGGTCAGGCCATCCGGACCGCGTTTGTCCACGATTTTAATCGCGGCTGAAACCAGCGCGGCGCGCAGGTTTCCATGGTGATAGCCGCGGGCAATTTCCGGCGATTTGCGGGCCTTGGACCGCCGGGAGTGCTTAGGCATAACTGTTAATCTTGACATAGTCTAAATTGTAGCCTATCTTGACAGTGTCAACAAGGATGGTCGTCGCGGAAAGCCGTGAAATGTGTTTGCCGGCTGCGTCGATCAATCCGGTTACGGCGATGCCCAACCGGATTGCCTGGCGGGGTGTTGAACCCGACCCCGACATGTTGTCCCCGAGATCAGGACAGTTATGGAAAATGTTTCCCTATCGCCCCAATGCCGACCAGAAAATCCGGATCGTCAACCGGGCCGCGCCTTTTGGCGGGGCTTGGTTCCCTGCGCCCTGCTGATTGGTCTGGGGATGGCCGGTTGTTCCTTTGAACCGCCATTGCATGTCCCCCCCGCGCCGCAAGTGCATGCCTATACCGCCGGCAAACCCGTCCGCGGAACTGTCGCGGTCAAGGGCGTGGGCCAGGCCGGTGCGGGGCAGCGGTTCGCCTATGGAAAAAAAATCCGGCGCACCTGGTGGAGACTTCTGAAATCAAAACAGATAAACGCATTAATCAAACGGGCGGTCGCCCACAGCCCCACCATCACTCAGGCACTGGCCACCCTGCAAGAGGCGCACCAGAACACGAAAGCCATTGATGGTGAAGGCTGGCCGCAGGTGTCGCTGACCGGAGGCGGCGACCGTCAGCGATTCAGCGGCGCGCAATTCGGTGGTCCGACCCGCAGCTTCAGTCTGTACACCGGGCAGGTGAATGTCAGTTACACGCCGGACCTGTTCGGTTTGAACAAACTTGCCCGTCATCAGACCCGCGCCCTGGAGGATGCCCAGCGGTTTAATCTGCAGGAGGCATATCTAACGCTGGAGGGAAACACTGTTTCCGATGCCATATTAATGGCCTCGTATGAAGCGCAAATACGGACCACCCGCAAGCTTGTTACGATTCAGCGGAATATTCTCAGGTTGATTGCGCAACAGTACAAGCTTGGCGCAGTAACATATTTAGACGTGTTAAATCAACGGACATTGCTGGAAACCACAAAAGCCAGGTTGCCCCCGTTGAAACAATCTCTTGCCGCAGTGCGCCATGCTCTGGCGGTTCTGGTGGGAACGATCCCTTCCCAGGCCGGATTGCCCTCCATTCGCCTGAAATCATTGAAACTGCCGATGATGATCCCCGTCTCGCTGCCGTCGGTTCTGACGCGCAATCGGCCGGATATTAAACTTGCCGAGGCCGAGCTTCGCGCTGACAACGCCTCCATCGGCGTGGCCATTGCCAAAATGTACCCCACCGTTCAACTCACCGGCGACCTGGGGTTTGAAAATGGACGCATTCCCGACTTTTTCAATGCCTCAAGCCTGATCTGGGATGTTGCCGCCAATGCCAGCGTGACGCTGTTTGACGGCGGCACACTTATTGCCAACAAGCGGGCGGCCCAGGCGGCCCTTCGGGCGCAGATTGCCGCCTATCAATCCACTGTCCTGGCCGCTTTTCAACAGGTTGCCGATGCGCTGCGGGCGATACAGAATGATGCAACGTCGCTGAAGTTCAATCAGTCCGCATATATCAGCGCGGGCCAGGCATTCGTTCTGGCCCGCAGACAATACCGCGCCGGTGCCATTGATTATCTTTCCCTGCTTAACACCCAGACGCAATTCCAACAGTCCGAACTTGGCGTTGTAACCGCCGAAGCTCAGCGCTATCGGGATACCGCCGCGCTGTTTGTGGCGTTGGGCGGTGGCTGGTGGCCGAAGCAATATTCCCGCCAAAAGCAGGCCGTTGCGCCGGCGCGGACCCGCCCCGCAGCGGCAAAGCCGACGAATAAGTCCAATCAAGTGAATGCGATTCCATAAAGCCTCACCCATTTAAGGATTTGTCATCATGTTCAAACGTCTGTTTCTTGCCATATTTCTGCTGGTTATAATTGGCGGATTGCTGGTGGCTATTTTTGGTTTTAAGGCATTTATAAACCGGAAAATAGCCAACGTCATGGCGCATCTGCCGGTGCCCCCCGTGACGGTTTCCACTGCCAAGGCCGGTAATGCTTCCTGGCCGGTGAATCTGTCTGCGGTAGGTTCACTAACCGCGGTGCAAAGTGTGGATTTAACCGCACAAATATCGGGCAATGTGACGGGAATCTATTTTCATTCCGGCAAGGAAGTCAAGCCGGGGCAATTGCTTCTGCAAATTGATAATTCAACCCAATTGGCTCAACTTCGTGTGGACCAGGCGAATCTGGCCCTGGCAAGAACCAATTTGGCCAGAACGATTAAGCTGATCAAGGTTCGCGCCGCTGCGCAATCACAACTTGATACCTATCGGGCCAATGTGGCTACAGCGTTGGCGCAGGTTCAATCGGACAATGCCACTCTGGCCAAACTGGCCATTCGCGCCCCGTTTGCCGGCTATCTGGGGCTGCGGCAAGTCAGTCTGGGGCAGTTTGTCGCACCGGGAACATCCATTGTGACGCTGAATTCGTGGCAGCCGATTTACGCGGTGTTTTCTATTCCGCAGAATAATATTGCCGCTCTGGCAATGGGCCGTAAAGTGACGTTGCGCGTCAACAGTTTTCCCGGACGCGTATTCACGGGAACCATATCAGCGATTTCTTCACAGGTGGATGTGAATTCGCGGAATGTTCAGGTGCAGGCGACGTTTCCCAATAAAATGGAATTGCTTAAACCCGGCATGTTCGGTGATATTTCCGTGGCGACGGGCAAGGTGCTGCACGTGACTGTTGTCCCGGCGCTTGCCGTCGCCTACAGCACATTTGGTGATTATGTCTATGTGGTAAAAAAGACCGGCAAGGGAAAAAAGGTTGTCCTGACCGCCAAACAGATTCTCGTGCATCCTGGATTGCAACGTGGAGATATGGTGGCCATTACTTCCGGCATTAAGGCCGGCCAGACCGTTATAACCGTCGGGCAGATCAAACTTCATCCTGGCGCTGTCATTTTAATTAATAATTCAGTCAAGCCCTGAGCAGGAACAGTTTTCATGAAATTTACCGATATATTTGTCAAACGCTGGGTACTGGCCAGTGCCATTAATCTGATTATTCTCATCATGGGGGTGCGGTCGTGGCTGGGCATGACCGTGCGGGAATACCCGAATATCGTCAATGCGGTCGTCACCGTCACGACATCTTATCCTGGAGCCAGTCCGGAAATTGTGCAGGGGTTTATTACCGCCCGTCTGGAACAGGCCATCGCGCAGGCGCCGGACATTGACTACATGACCGCGACCAGCGCTGAAAGCACCTCCGCGATAAGCGTGTACATGAAGCTCAATACCAATCCAAGTTCCGCCGTGGCGCAGATTCTGGCCAAGGTTAAACAGGTGGCCAGTCAGTTGCCACCGGAAAGTCAGTCACCGGTCATAAACGAAACCGTGGGAGATTCCCGCGCTCTGATGTATCTGGCGTTTTACAGCAAAACCATGAACCAGCAGCAGATTGTGGATTATCTTCTGCGGGTGGTTCAGCCACAGGTTCAGGCGATTCCGGGCGTAAGCCAGGCGCAAATTCTGCCTCCCGGCACCGGCTCCAGCGGCAACAGCTATGCGGTACGCGTCTGGCTGCATCCAAATAAAATGGCGGCGCTGGGCATTACGGCCGCCGATGTTTCAACCGCCCTGGCCGAAAACAACTATATTTCCGCGGTAGGCCGCATCAAAGGCAAAAACATCGCCAAGGTTATTACCGCGACAACATCGCTGAATAACATAGACCAGTTCCAGAAACTGATTGTCAGCTATGTGAATGGCGCGCCGATTTACCTCAAAGATGTCGCCCGTGTGGAACTTGGTGCCCAAAGCTATAATTCCGCGGTTTATCTTAACGGCATTCCGGCAACCTTCATCGGCATAACTCCCACGCCCGATGCCAACGACCTGACCGTGGCCCACCTGGCCCATGTGCTGTTCCGCCATATTCAAAAATCCGTTCCCAGCGGCATGCACGCAACGATTGGTTACGATGGCAGCATTTACATTACCAAGGCAATTCAGGAAGTGTACCATACCGTGGGCATTACGCTGGGCATTGTGGTGCTGGTGGTGTTCCTGTTTTTAGGCTCGTTGCGCTCACTGTTGATTCCGATGGTGGCCATACCCCTGTCGGTGCTGGGGGGCGGCATATTCATGGTGGCCGCCGGGTTTTCCGTCAACCTGCTGACCATGCTGGCCGTTATTCTGGCGATCGGTCTGGTGGTGGATGACGCGATTATCATGGTGGAAAACATTCACAGGCATATAGATGAAGGACTGACTCCATTTAATGCGGCCATCAAGGGCGCTCGTGAACTGGCCGGTCCTATTGTGGTTATGTCCACCACTTTGGCGGCGGTGTTTGCGCCCATTGGCTTTATGGGCGGTCTGACCGGCAGTCTGTTTACGGAATTTGCCTTCACGCTGGTTTTCACCGTGCTGGTTTCCATGGTCGTGGCGCTGACGCTTTCTCCCATGATGGGCAGCAAACTGCTTAGACCCAGCAAGGACCACGGGCTGGTGCACACCTTGGACATGCTGTTCGCCGGGCTGCGCCGCATGTACGACGCCTCGCTTGAACTTGTTCTGGAAATTCGCCCCGTGGTTCTGCTTATCGCCGTCGCGATTTTCGTCAGCATTCCGTTCCTGGTGATGGGCGCAAAAAGCGAACTGGCACCCACGGAAGACCAGGGCATTCTCTTCTTCACCGCCACCGGCCCACCCACGGCGACACTGCATTATATGAACGCGTATGCCAAACAGATTCGAAATATCTGCCGCAGCTTTCCGCAGTCGGATAACATATTTCAGGTCAACGGTTTTTCGCCCATCGGGCCGGGGCAAAATGCCCTGATCGGCGGCATGTTGCTCAAACCCTGGGACCAGCGCACAATGACTCAGATGCAGCTTCAGCCCGAACTGCAGAAGAAACTCGCCGGTGTGGCCGGATTGCAGGTCACCTCTTTTGCGCTGCCTTCACTGCCGGGGACGCCTTTGGGATTGCCGATTCAGTTTGTGCTTACTTCCACCAAAGGCTACAAAGACCTCGATCTGGCGGCCAATCATTTAATAGCGAGCGCTTATAAAAGTGGTCAGTTCCTTTTTGTGACCAAAGATCTGCGTTACGACAATCCGCAGATTAAACTGATTATCCATCGCAATATCGCCGCCGCCCTGGGCTTAAACATGACGCAAATCGGCCTGAACCTGGAACCGCTGCTGGGGGGAAACTTTGTCAACCGTTTTGACCTTCAGGGCCGAAGTTACAAGGTCATTCCACAACTTGCCGATCCGCGACGGGCCACATCTCAAATGCTTAACAACTATTACGCCCGCACCGCGTCCGGTGCCATGGTGCCATTTTCGACATTCATTACCATTGACCATGTGGTGCGCCCCGAATTTCTGCCACAGTTTCAACAGCAGAATGCCGTCACGATTCAGGCTTTGCCCAAGCCTGGTGTAAGCATGGGACAGGCGCTGACCTTTCTGAAAAATGAAAAGCAGAAGCTTTACCCCACCGGCTACGGAATTGATTACGGTGCGGCTTCCCGGCAATTCATTCAGGAAGGCAGCGGTATTTATATTACCTTCCTGCTGGCTGTGGTGCTGGTATTTCTGCTGATGGCTGCACAGTTTGAAAGCTTCCGTGATCCTCTGATCGTTCTGTTTACGGTTCCCATGTCCATTTTCGGAGCCATTACATTCCTGTTTCTGGGTATCAGCACGCTCAATATTTATACAGAAGTCGGTCTGATTACCCTGATCGGCCTTATTACCAAGCAGGGAATCCTGATTGTCGAATTTGCCAATCGCGTGCAGGAAGAAGAAGGTCTGGACCGTAAGGCGGCGGTTATTAAAGCCTCCAGTGTGCGACTGCGGCCGATTCTGATGACCACCGGGGCCATGGTTTTTGGCGTAGTGCCTCTGCTTATTGCCAGCGGTGCCGGCGCGGTCAGCCGTTTCGACATGGGCCTGATGATTGCCTCGGGGCTTTCCATTGGTTGTCTGTTTTCACTTTATATTATTCCCGTGGCCTACACCTACATTGCCAGTGTCAAGCCGCGCATAACGACGGCCGTAAAGGAATAGTTCGGAGAAAATCGGGCTGATTCGCCCTCCGTTAGGATATTCTACCCAACGATCGCCCGGTCTGAATTCCTGGCACCGCCGCCGGGCCATAGGCCCGCGCCCGCAATCCGCCATGGCCATGCACAAGCATGGTTATGGCAGAATGTCCACCGGCGTGCCCACTGCACAAATCGCGAAAAGCTCCGCCATGTCCGGATTGCATAATGCCACGCAGCCGGCAGTGCCGGTTCGGCCCTCGGCGCAGCCATGAATAAATATTTCGCCGCCCAATGGTGTTTTCCAGACTCGGTCCTGCACGACTGGATCGGTTAAATCCCCTTCGGCCAGGTCCCGTATCAGACGGGTGAATTGATCTAACGTTAAAAGTCCGGTTTCCAGGCCGCGTATGGCGTCTGATTCATTCGGATAATTCAAGCCCAGCGAAAGAAAAAACCGGCTTTCCGGATTGCGAAACACCACACGGAAATGACCCAGTGGCGTTTTCCGATCACCCTCCACTTCCTTGTCCCCGACACAACTGCCGGTAATGCAGGCATAGCGGGCAATCGTGCACCCTGCGCTGATCACTTCCAGCATATGTTGTGATTTGGTCACACGCAATTGAATATCGTTTCGCAAGGTCATGGCTTACCTTCCGGGTGGTGATACCGCTGATCAAAATAATAAACCGGATAAGCGATTAATTCACGCAGCATGGAAAATGGATCGGTCTGCCGCCACTGGTGGTTCACACTGGCCACCGTCCAGGCCTGAATGCCGATTTGTGCAAAGGCCAGTCGGGTGCGCGGCAGGTGGTAATCTGAACTGATGGCCACAACGGTTGTAAATCCGCGCTGCCGCATGACTTTTTTCGTATTAAACGCGGTGAACCGGGTATTGTCGCCATGAAAATCCAGAATGATCCGGTCGCGCGGTACCCCGCCCGCCAATGCGATTTTCAGCATGGCGTCCGGCTGATTGTTGCGGGAAACCTTCGGGCCATCCGAAGCCGATCCGCTTAACATGAGATAGCCAATGCGATGTTCCTTAAATAATGTCACCCCCGTCAGGGTGCGGTTGCGCATGGATCTGTCGCAAATATCTCCAGGCAGTACCGCGTGTCCGAGTACCACGCCAAGGTCAGCTTTTACTCCGGCCGGTGGTGGATTAGCACGGAATTCAAAGCCAAATACCCATATCATCAGCATCACAAACAGCACGCCAAATGCGCGACCAGGCCCCGTTTGGCGAATCAGCCGTTGTCCCTTTGCCGGTGCCGGCAGCAAATGGTCAGGTGAAATGAACATGCGGGCCGGGTCAAATCCCAGCCACGCGGCCATGGCCAGCAGCACCAGCAGGCACATCGGCGGGCCTATTTGCAGGTCCCCATGCCGCTGGTGCAGAAGGTGGTAATACCAGAACGTATTGGCCAGCAGTGTCAGCAGAACCAACCAGGAGGGTATCAGCCACAGCCGATTCAGCCAGATACGTCGCTGCACGATATGCTGCGTAACGATCCGTTTGGCGGGGATGTCCAGATTGCGGCTTACGCCCAGACCTACCAGTGAAATCAGCCATCCTATCAGCAGTGGTGTGGCCAGTGGTCCGGCAAAACGCAGATCGATCCAGCGGAAACTCTGACCTGTTAAAATACTGATTCCACCCGCCCAGTAAATTGCCGATTCCAGACAACCGCCTGGCAGCGATGCGGCGGGCCACGCGCCGCGGTGCGGGACCTGGTCCTCTGTAATTCGGCCGGTGCTATCAGCCATGGATGATTTTCCATATTCACCACGGTCCGCTTCCGGTCCGTGACTGCGATCATCAGTTGGCCGCGGCGGCGGCCGCTTCGCCAGCGACACGGATACTGCCCCGCAGGTGAATCTGATCCGACGAACTGCCGAGCATAATATCCACAGTGGCCGGCCGCAGAACAAAATCGTGATCAGCTACATCCCAGTACCGAAGTGCCTCATCGCTGTGCGCAAGTGCCATGCTGACGGTCCGGGTCTGACCGGGCTTCAGATGAACGCGGTCAAAATTCACCAGTTGCAGCCTCGGCCGCTGAACTTTGCCGTCTCGGACATGAATATAAAGCTGGGCGACCGCATCGCCGGCGACCATACCGGTGTTGGTGATATCGCAGGCAATCTGCACGGTGCCGCCGGGCTTCAGCGTGTTGGCGCTGATGTTTAAGTTTGTGAAATCAAATGTGGTGTAGCTCAAGCCATGGCCAAAGGCGTAAAGGGGTCGGCCCTTAAAATACATGTATGTTCGTCCATGTCTAATATTGAAATCGTGGAATCGCGGCAGCTGCTTGACGGATTTGAACCAGGTGGTGGAAAGTTTCCCGCCGGGGTTATACGTCCCGAAAATCACATCCGCCAACGCATGGCCCTGCTGTTCTCCCAGAAAAAGGCCGCCCACAATCGCCGGCAGATTTTCCTGTTCCCAGTTCACCGCCACAGGCGCGTTGGACGAAATAACCAGAACAGTCTTTGGATTGGCCGCGAATACCGCCCGTGCCAGGGCATGTTGCGCGCCCGGCAGGCCGATATCCGTGCGGTCGTGGGCTTCCGCGCCCACCTGCTGGTCGGCACCCACAAACAGCAGAACCGCATCCGCATCCTTCGCGGCTTTCACTGCGGCGG
>JAJZOA010000269.1 GCA_021852225.1 Planctomycetota bacterium | reverse complement strand
GTGGTGGGTTCAAATGGTGCTGCGTTCAGTTACAACGGCGGCACAACAATCAATATTGGAAGCAATAATCCGCTTGGATTTAACTCGGCCAATGCCATTAACAGCGGTGGCACAGTGGTGGGTCAGGCCTCGAATGGAACCTTGGCGCAGGTAGCTATTTTTACTCCATCCACGACCACATTTTTGGGCACCGGTACATACAACAGCGAAGCGGCAGCCATTAATTCCGGCGGGGAAATCGTCGGCACCACGGGAAATTCCACCGGCGGCTTTAACGCGGCGATTTTTTCCGCCACGCCGGGAACGAGTCCTACCATTATTGACACTGCAAACAGCTCGGCCAGGGCAATTAACATTGGCGGGACGATTGTGGGTTATACCTCCGTTTCAAATTCAAACGCAACCCATGCATTCAGTTATACATCTTCTGGTGGCCTGATAGACCTGGGAACGTTTGGCGGCGTCAATGGATATGCCAACGGGATCAACGATTCCGGTGTTATTGTAGGGGATTACACCGATTCAAATGGATACGCGCATGCCATAAGTGACGCCAACGGAACCATAACCTCCCTGGACAGTTCCAGGGCCTATGCGATGAGCGTCGCCACGGCCATTAACAACAGCGGCACGATTGTGGGCTACGCCGGTGCGGGACCAATCAGCAGTACGTTGCCGATTGCTTTTGTTTACTCAAATGGCGTACTTTCCAATTTAAATTCTCTGGTATCGGGTCTGCCTTCAGGCGACTCGCTGGTGCAAGCCAACGCGATCAACAACAATGGGGATATTGTGGGATTCGGCAATTCAGGTCCGGATTCCTTGGGGTTTGGATTTCTGCTGACACCGATTCCAGCCGGGGACGCGGCACCGCTGCCCGGATCGCTGCCGCTTTTGTTTACCGGAACGGCCGGTCTGGCACTCGCACTGCTGACCGCCAATCGCAGGAAAGTACGCTAACGCCAGCAGGGCCGATCGTTTGCCGCCGCGCCGCCAGGCGGAGGCTCAGAATCTGAAGGCTGATTACTCCCCCGGCGATACTGGCGGCCACGGTTGACCTAAAGCCTGCGGGCCCGGGCGATTGCGGGATAAAACCGCAAGCGCCACCAGAGCCGCCAGATAAGGCAGCATTTGAAATAGTTGAAATGGAATATGCCGCAGCGACTCAATCAGCGGGTTGTGGGCTGTATAGCGGGCGGTTTGCAGCACTTGTTGAATGGCGTTTATCAGACCGAAGAAAAGGCATCCGACGGTCAGACCGGCAAGGCTCCATCTGCCGAAAATGACCAGCGCCAGCACCACGAAGCCCTGACCTCCGGTCATATCTGAGGCGAAAGCATGGGTTCGCATGATACTTAAATAGGCACCTGCGGCACCGGCACAGCCGCCAGCGAACAGAACCGCCCCCCACCGCCAGGTACGCACCCGGATGCCGGCGGCCTGGCACGCTTCCGGCGATTCACCAAGTGAACGGATAATCAATCCCATGCGGGTAAAACGCAACATGAACCAGACTGCAAACCCCAGCAGCACACCGCCGTAAAAAAGGGAATACTGGTCGAAAATAACTCTGCCGAAAAACGGCAGATGCGCCAGATACGGCAACGGCCATTTATCAAAGCCCGCGCCGTGCGGCAGTGAAACAGACATATCATGGCTGCCGCGCCAGTGCCGGTAAACAGTCCAGACGGTGCCGCTGGCACCCAGGGCAAAAATATTAATTGCCGCCCCGCAGACAATCTGATCCGCCCGGCCGGAAATGGAAACAAATGCGAATATCGCCGCCATGCCCATGCCAGCGAGCACACCGGCCGCCAACCCGACGCTTCCGTTGCCGCCGCCGGCACCCACATACGCGGCAATACAGCCAATCAGCATCAACCCTTCTATGCCAATATTAATGACACCCGCAAGTTCGGCTACAAGTTCGCCCATTCCGGCAATGACCAGCGGCACGGCGGCGGCCACCATCTGCTGGGCAAGAAATGTCACGATATTTTCGGCTGATCCGTTCATGTGTCAGTCAGCCCCTTTCGCGGACGGCCCCGGCGAATCCAATGGGGCTGGCAAGGTAGTGGCGGTTTCATTGGAAACTGCCGCCGATTCCGGAAGGTTTCCCGCCCCGCGCGATGTGCCACCGCTGTCCGACACAATTGAGGCCAGCCGCCGGCGCTGCATAAATGCAATCAGCAGCAGCATTACCAGCACCACCACGCCCTTGACCACATTGGCGATGTTGTGCGGCAGGCCAAGGGAGCTTTCTTCCACGCGCAAAGCGCCGGTATCCAGCAGTCCGAAAAACAGGGCGGAAAAGGCGATACCGATCGGGTTCAGCCGGCCCAACAAAGCCACGGCGATTCCGGCGTAACCGTAATTGCCGAAATCGGCGGTCATGAAATGCGTAACCCCCAACACTTGAAATGCCCCGCCCAGACCGGCGAAACAGCCGCTGAGAAACATGGTCATAAACTGCCGTGATTCCACGGGTATACCGGCGCGTTTGGCGGCCCGTGGGTTTAAGCCGCTGACCAGTGTCTGGAATCCGAAAGGCGTCTGTCGATTGACAACATACATGAGGATGGCCAGGGCAAAGGCAAAAATAATTCCAATGTGCAGGCTGGAAAATTTAATCAGCACCGGCAGCCAGAACGCCCCCTGAACTTCCGGACTTTGCGGCGCGGAAGTGCCATGAGCCTGCAACGGTCCGTCAAGGATGGTCTGAACCGCATATAAAGCGATGAAATTCAGCAGAATGGTGGACAGAACAATTGGCACACCGCGCCGACGGTCCAGCAGACTTGCCAACGCCGCCCAAAGCCCCCCCGCCAGGATTCCGCCGAACACCGCAAGCATCATGACGGCCCACGGCGCGCTGACAATGCGCCAACGCGTCGCCAGACCGGTGGCGACCATAGCACCAACCAGAAACTGCCCCTGAGCACCAATGTTCAGCACACCGCAGCGGAACGCGATGCCCGCGGCCAGGCCGGTCAGCAGCAGCGGACAGGTTTCCGCCAGGGAATTGCTGATATAGTACATGCGTCCAACCGACCCGATGATCCAGCGATGCAAAATACCCAGGGGCGGGTAACCGGCCAGCCGGAGCGCCAGCAGCACCAGCCCCAATGCCGCGGCGCACGCCATAACAGTTGTAGTTATAGACACTATTGCATTTTTAATTTGCCTTATCAATATCGGATTCATGGGCGCACCCCCAGCATAAGACGGCCGATTTGTTCGCGCGAAGTCGCGGGCCAGGCGGTGGGCGTAAGGCCGCCGGCATAAATAACGGACACGCGGTCGCTGACGGCAAGAAGTTCATCCAGGTCGGCGTGCACCAGCAAGATGGCCGCTCCTCCGGCCCGCGCCCGCAGCAACTGATTCATCACAAATGCCGTCGCGCCAATATCCAGACCACGGGTTGGATTAACCGCGAGAATAAATTCCGGAGATCCGGTAAGTTCCCGCGCCAGAACAACTTTTTGCTGATTGCCGCCCGACAGCGCGCCCACGGGGGTTTGAATATCCGGGCAGCGGATGTCAAACTCGTGTACGCGGTCGAGCGTCCATTTCCGCCAGCGGGCAAAACGCAGCAGACCCCAGCGCACAAACGGCGAATGCCGATGGGCTTTAAGCATGATATTCGCCTCCACAGAAAGCGACATGACCAGCCCTTCGGTGCGACGGTCTTCAGGAATGCAGGCAAATTGTGCCACGGGGCGGCGCCAAGTCCGCTGATTCCATTTTTTGTCGGCGATCGGATCGACGGAAAGACGCGAACCGCCGGCCGCGGATTTCACGGACCGCGCGCTGGAAATACATTCGACCAGTGCGGACTGGCCATTCCCTTCCAGGCCGGCAATTCCCAGGATTTCCCCAGCGTGCACCCGAAGTGAAGCATTGGAAAGAACCGCGACGCCGTTGCGCACAATGTTCAAGTTGGAAATTTCCAGTCGCACCGGACCGGGCGATGATTTGCCAACTTCGGGCTGCCGCGCCACGATTCCGCCGCCCATCATTTTATCCGCCAGCATCGGCAGCGTTGTGCCGACAAGCGAATCCGAATAGACCACTTCACCGAGGCGCAGGATGGTCACGCGGCTGCATAGCGCGGCGACTTGGGCCAATTTGTGACTTATAAACACAACGGTCATTCCTCTGCCAGCCAAGGCACGGACCGCGGAAAAAAGGTCCTCTACTTCAGCGGGAGCCAGCGACGCGGTTGGTTCATCCAGAATCAGGACCTTGCCCCCCGCGCACAACGCCTTAATGATTTCCACCCGCTGGCGCTGGCCCACGCTTAGATCCGAAATGGTCGCGGAAAGTGGAATTTCCCAGTGAAGTGTGCGCAGCCACTGGTCTACCTGATGAATCAGTCCGGTACGCTGGCCGGCAAGATATCCGGAACCGATCGCCAGAACAATATTTTCCAGAACGGTTAACGTCGGCGTAAGCTTAAAATGCTGATGCACCATGCCGATGCCCAACTGCCGCGCGATTCTTGGCGAGGCAATGCGCACAGCGCGTTCATGAATGCGGATCGTGCCGGAATCGGGCTGCTGGAGTCCGAATAAGATATTCATCAGGGTGGTTTTGCCCGCCCCATTTTCCCCCAGGACAGCATGAATTTCGCCCGGACCGACGCGCATGGAGACATTTTTCAATGCCTGGAACGCACCAAAGTGTTTGCTGATATTTTGAATGTCAATCATGCCGGACAATATCCCTGAAAGGAACTGCGGCCAACCAGGCCGCCCAGATACATGCGGACCGCATCCTTGGCCGCGCGTACGGCATCCGATTGTTCAACGGGGTGACACGACGATCTTTCCGGCGATCAGCCGCCGACCTGCGCGGGCCACGACGGCCCGCATTTTCGGAGTTATGACCCGGCCGAACAATTTAGAATTCAGAACCACGACACAAACACCGTTGTCCAGGTTTTCCGGTTTAACGCCGGCCTTGAAATGTCCTTTTTTAACCGCCAGTGCCACCCGCATAAACGCCCGGTCCAGGCGGATCACGGCACTGGCCGGCGTGTACATGCCACAGGTGGAATTGTTGTTCTGATTCCGATTGGCACCAAACACGTAAACCGCAGGGCCACCGGCTTTCACGTGCCGGTCGGCCTGGGCAACGGCTTCAAATACGCCGCGACTGGCGGCATCCACATTCTGATAAATCACATCGATTCCCTGCTGGATAAATGCCTCCGCCTGACTTTTGGAAAGTGCGGGCTGGTCCCAACTTGTATAGGCCTGGGCAACTTTAATATGCGGCCGGATACTGCGGGCACCGGCACGAAAGCCCTTGTAACAGGCTACCACGGAGGGAATTTTTTCGCCGCCTATAAAGCCGATTTTTCCTGATTTGGACAGCATGGCGGCCAGCACGCCGAGTTGGTAAGAGGGTTCGGAAAGGTCGAAATTCAGAGTGGCGATGTGCGGCTTCGCCAGGTCCGCACCGCTTATGGCAAAATGGGTTTTGACACCTTGTGCGGCCACCTGGGTGGCGGGCACGAGAAATTCATAACCGTGGCCGATGACCAACTGATAACCGCGCATGGCATAATCGCGCATCACATTAACAGCCCGCACAGGTGAAACATGTTCCACCACGGAAACATGGGCATGGAGCTTTTTGCCGACCCGCAGAATCGCATCGCGGCCCTCCTGGTTCCAGCCGCCATCGGTAATGGAACCGGAACAAACAAGCGCTATTTTCATTTTGGCACTGGCATGAGCCGGCCAGAGCAAAGAACCAGCCTGGGAGGTAGCCAGAAAAAGAAGAAGCAGAATCCAACGTGGCAGAAACAGTACAGGCGATTTACACAACATGGCAGCTCCTTATCAATTTCATTGGCGGCTCGACAAGCTGAATTATTGGCCAATGTGATGGGAAAAGCCAGTCGGGAAGGTCACATTGTCGCCATGGTCACCTATTGTAAACGCAAAATCGCAGGTCCAGTTGCTGGGTGTCCGCCAATGAGGCTGCTCCGCGTGGAAATAGTGCAATGCGCGGCGGATTGGGCCGATCGGTGCGTGGCCGGTGATTTGGGGAGCGGGGACCAACTCGTCCGCCGGCCCGGACTATTTGCCTGGCCAGGCCCCCGAACCCAAACTTAACCGGAAGCCTTGTGGAAACATTTGGCGGACGGGTTGGCGAATTGTTCATTTGCAAGTCGGTTCGCGGTAGCAATTTGCGTCTATTTGGTACCTAATCCCGACATCAGATCGCGATCGTGTTAAAGGAGCGAATTAATGACGTCCTATATTCCTGTCTTTGGTTATATTGCCAGCCACATTATTTACGCTTTCTCGCTACTTTTGTGACGGGACAGATAAGGTGAAAACAATCGGACGACTTTCCATATATTGCAATATCCGGCGTGGTCCGGTTATATCAATCGGATTGTTACGCCGAAGGGCTATTCCGCCAAGCCTGCCCAACCGGAAACGGTCAGGGAAACAACCGACAGCGGCGTCCACCCAGATTTGCGGCAGGTGCCAAAGGAGAAAATGAATAATGCTGTATGGAAATTATCTGACCGCCAAAAGTCTGATGGTCCGTTCTTTTTGCGTTATAGCGCTGCCTTCCGTCATTCTGGCGGTGAATCTGCTGGCAGGAGGCCCGGCATTTGTTGCAGCGGCGATAACGGGAAATCCACCTCCGTCAACATGGAATATTGTTCAGCATATTTCCGGCGTGCGCACGCAAGTTCCCACGCATGCGCCGGCAAACAATTTTCCCGACGGCGCGCTGCTGGGCAATGGCAGCCTGGGCGTCGCGATTCAGGGGCGCAATACTGATCATATTTCACTGTTTCTTGGGCGAGAAGATTTCTGGAGTCTGTTTCGCGGCCGCATAATGCCTTTCGGCCGAGTCGTGCTTTCCATTCCCGCTTTACATGATGGGAGTTATAAAACAGTTGAACGTATTGGCCGCGCTGAAGTCACGGGACATTTTACGTCGCATGATGGCCACGCGCTGCGGTTTAAAGCGTGGGTAGCCAAACCGCAAAATCTGCTGGTGGTGAAGCTGCGGAACGCCGGGCAAGGAACTCTGAAGATAAGTTCAGCACTTCTGGACGGCTGGGGCACGCCGGGTTCAAAAGGCATGGGAGGCAATACTGGCGGCATTTCGTGGCTGAAGGTATCACCGGATACGGTGCAGGCGCGCATTGGGCAGCCGACGGGACGCGAAAATTCCAAACATTTTTCGGGTTCCATAGAGAATTTGCGGATTTACGCCTCCGCCGCGCCGCGGCACACGGCCAAGCCACGGTTTTCGTTCCTGATCCAGCGGAGCGATTCGAAATCTGCCGCAGCTGGCCCAACTTCATTTGACTGCGGCTTTTTGCGGCTGCCACAAAGGGCCTTTGACATTCAGACCTCGGTCAATCCAAAATCCGCGGCAGGCACCCAAGCTATTTTCAGCGCCATGACCACCAAGCGATGGACCCACTGGCCCGGCGGTGGCCAGCCGCGAATTCCGTACGGCTTTTCTCTGTCACTGGCAAATGGCAAGGTCACGGCCATGCTCAATCGTGTGCGTATTATCGACCCGCAACCATTGCCGCTGAACGCCTGGTCGCAACTTGCGGTGCGTTACAACGGCCGATCTCTTGGCTTATACGTGGGAGGAAAGTTGGTGGCGACAAGCCGCGCGTTTCCCACAACGGCGCAGGTGGCCGGGCCTGTGTGGGACTGGAACGCCATTCACCCCGGAGATTCACAACTGGCATTCGACGGGTGCGGCCCAAAGGGGTTGCTGGCGGTACGGATTATCGGACAGATTGCCCGTGTGAACAAAGGGGTGGGAACCATTTCCCTGGGTGCCGGGGAATCCGCCACAGTGCTGATTTCCGCCCTGGATGATCACGATACACTTCACTACCGCGCCGCCACGCTGCGGCTGCTGGGCCAAATGCGGCTTGAATCGCTTTCTGTTCTAAGGCACAAAGAACTCATGTGGTGGAAGCATTTCTGGAATAAATCCACCGTTGAAATTCCGGACAAACGGATTGAGGCGTTTTATTATGGATCTTTATATCTATTTGCGTGCTGCAGTGCGCCGGGACACATTGCGCCGGGGTTATGGGGCAATTTTATTACCAGTCCGTGGATGGCCTGGAACGGCGATTATACTTTGGACTACAATTATGAAGCCCCCTGCTGGGCGGCCTATCCCACCAATCACATTGGGCTGGCCGACAATTATGACCTGCCGCTTCTGGCCTGGATGGCGCGCGGCCGCGGACTGGCGAAGCTGCGCGGCTTTAAAGGGCTTTATTACCATTGCCACCTAAGTCCGCCACCGGGGTGGTCGGCCGACGGTGCAAGGGCATTGCAGCAGAAATCTGATGCGCTGTTCGGCGCTGTGGATTGCCTGATGCGATGGCGTTACACGCGCAGCCCCCAATACGCACGGATGATCTACCCATTCTTACGCGGCACTGCGGCATTCTGGGATCATTATCTGGTGCTTAAGAATGGCGTCTATGTTGATGAAAACGACGCGGCGGATGAATTAAGCCACGCCCATGACGAAAACCCCGCGACAAGCATCGCGTTTCTGCGGATGCTGTATGCGGGCCTGCTGGATATGAATCGGACACTTCAATTGCGCGACCCGGCGGCCACCACCTGGCGGCGAATATTGCGGCATCTGGCACCGCTTCCGATATTTCCGGCGGCGAAGGTTTTCGGCCCGGCGGGCATGCACAACAAGTTGGTGATTCGTTACACACAGAAGGGCACCGCCTGGAGTGGGCCGGTTATTCGCAGCCATTGGGGACATCCCGGCTGGCATGGCATTCATGGATCCAGTGCCGGCATGAATCCGTCGCAGGCCATTTTTCCGGGCTGGGCCATTGGCCTGGAAAGTTCCCCCCGGCTTTTGAAAGCCGGGCTTAATACAGTTCAGATTTTTCAGATATGGTATGACTACAACAACGATTCGAGCTATTATCCGGCGGCGGCCTGCGTGGGCTACAACCCGGATAAAATTCTGCATCACCTGCACACGCTGATCGACCATTGTTCATATCCCAATTTCGTATTTCAGATGGGCGGAGGTGGAACAGAGAATTTTGCCATTGTGCCGACTACCATTTGCGCGATGTTTCTACAGAGTTATCAACATGATATTCATATTTTTCCGGATTGGCCGCGGAATCAGGATGCGGCATTCCGGAATTTGCTGGCCTGCGGAGATTTTCTCGTTTCCAGCCGGTTAAAGGCGGGCCAAATTGACTTTGTAAACATTGTCAGTCAGCGCGGCGGCATTTGTCGCGTGGCCAATCCGTGGCCGGGAAAAAGCGTACTGGTGCGATTAAACAACGGTCCGACGCGGCAGATTTCCGGAAAGGTCCTCCAATGGACAACTCGTAAAGGGTCGATGCTGCGGCTGCGAGCACAATGAGCGTCAGTCTTTCACTGGCTAAAAACGGTTCCGTTAAAAGGAGAATTGCGTGATGCCTGTATTTTTGCGATGCTTTAATTTCGGTGCCGCCGCGGTGCTGCTGATGGGATTTCTAGTGAGCACCGGCACGGCAATGGCGGCAACCATCGCCCCAGTTGCTCGGGGCACGCCGATCGATGTGTATCTGGTGGCGGGGCAATCCAACATGACCGGCCAGGGATATATGCAAAATCTGCCGAAAAACTTCCATATTGACACCCGCGTCCTGCTGTACCATTCGGCGGGCGATATTCATGACAACTGCTCGCCGGACACATGGGTTCCTTTGCAGCAGGCTTCAGAAAGTCCAGATCGGTTTGGACCGGAGCTTACCTTCGGCAACCGGATGCAGATGTTTTACCCGACTCATCATATTGCACTGATTAAAGATGCCTGGTCGGGAACTGACCTTGCGCGGCAGTGGAACCCGGGTGCCAATGCCCATGATGCATCGCATTGGGGACAACAGTTTCGGGAGTTTGTCAAAACGGTGGATGGCGGCATGGCCGCGCTGCGCAAGCTGGGTTACCAGCCGCGAATTCGCGGAATTATCTGGCAACAGGGTGAAAATGATGCGTTTGAAGGCCTGAAAATCGCGGAGGAATACGCCGGTAATTTGCGGCATTTTATTCACCGCGTGCGACAACAGTTTAACTGCCCGAATATTCCCTTTGTTTATGGGCTGGTCATGCCGCCACCGGATTCCGGCATGTTCAAGAACAATGAACGGTGGCGGGATCTGGTACGTCTTGGGCAGCGTGAGGTGGCATGGAATTCCGGCGGTCCGCTGGCGGTGCGCGGTGCCTATCTGGTACATACCAATGATCTGGAGCAGCGCGCGGAAGACCCGCACACGCCATTGCCCACGGATCACCTGCATTTTGGCACTTTTGGGCAGATGGACCTGGGACGATTGATGGCGGATACCATGTATTGCCACCTGCATTTGCTGCCTGTGCCCAAGACGCGGCCAGTTTTCAGCGGCCGGCGGTAATCCGGATTAATATCGAAACACGCCCCGGCACCTTTTATGGCGAATGCGATGATCAATCGTGGACCTATTGTGTGGCTATTTCTTTTTGTGTGATGTCCAGCCCCCATAGTTGTTTCCACCGAGCAAGTTGTTAGGCAACAAAGATGTCGCGGTATATGACCCGAGTTGTGAACCGGAAAGGGTCGATACAGAAAAAGTATTCTGCACCTAGCCGCCCGAGCCCTTGGCAAAATCGACCGCGAAATTGTACCAACCGGATTGACCGATGGTCGCAATCGATCCGCCGTTCGACGCATTAATTTCACCCGAAACGTTTACTTGGGCGGTAGCACCTGTACCCGTGGCGTTTACATAAAATTGTGTCTCATCGCCCTGATTAGGGCCGTTCGGGGTGTAGGAATAGGTGTTGTATGCGGCGCTTCCGGTTAGATTATTGCTCGGGGATGCATCCAACTGGAATCCTTGGCTCGCCCCAGTGCTCGCAGCCCAGCCAGCAACATTTACATAAATATCCACCGACTCGGTAAAGCTGCCAGTGTAGTTCTGCTGGTATCCACCGAAGGAGGTAGCGATTGACTGGCCATAGCCCGGTTGGTATGTGTCGGGACATTTGTGATTTCCGCATAATAGTTGCCCGACGCGGCGGTAAGGCCAAGCGATCCACCTCCGGATTGTACGCGACTAATGTCGGCGCCGGGGGTATAGTTATTCGAGCTTGGCACGAACCCCGGACCTGGTCCGGAGAAATCCGTGCTGGTGCTGCCAGAGGACTCAAATCCATTGAAATAGTTAGCCCGAGCGACACTCCCTCCGGAAAGCCCGACAATTCCGCCCGCAACCAGCAACAGCCCAACCTAAAGAAATGGATTTTTTTTCACGATTGCCACTCCATCCCAAGAACTAGTTCCCCAGCCCGGACCGCTTGAAAAAGGCGGTCTGCAAACAGGCTCGGGCGACAATGTTCCCGCTTATCCGGCCGACTAACCTAAATCCGTCCGTGAAATGACAAATTCGATCTCGACCAAATGGTCGCCAAATATCACGGCCCCACTTTTGCGCAATATCTGCTCAATCGAACAGCTCCATCCTGCTTTGAGCCAATAGTTGTATACAACATGAATCAGTTGCTGTCGCATAAAAGCCGCCTTTTTAGCAGCATTTATTACGTTGTACGGCTCGCCGGCCGTGCCAATCCACTTCGCGAAGGGCCGATAAAGTCGTGAAAATGCGGACCTGCTGCTGTCAGTTGCCCGCGTCCGGCCATGCTGCAGAGTCGCATGGCTCCTCATTCTAGAAAGCCACATTCTGCACCATTCGGCCAAACAGAGCTTTGCCTGTCATGCACCAGGATTGCCATTAATCCCCGATGCCAAAGTTGAAATATTGTGGACTGTATGGTTTAAAGCATCGCGAAATAGAGGAGGCACCGGCTCGCTTCCCAATCGCCGAGAATAGCTCAGTCCCGCACCAGTGCCACGGCTGCACATTCCTGGGGCTGGCGCGGGGAAATTTCTTCATCGGTTAAATAGCAGCCCGGATCAAAGCCGAGCCAATCGCCGGTGGCTGCCTCGGCGCGGGTACGCAAATTTCCATTGCACACCGAAAGAAATCTGCACGCCTGACAGCGCATTGGAAGATGGGTATGGCGGTTTCGCAACACTGCCAGACGCGGGTCCTTTGCGTCGGACCAGATTTTGCTGAATGGTTCAGTTCGAATGTTGCCGCAATTGTAATGCCAACTGAACTGGTCGTAATGCACATTTCCAACCGGATCAATGGCCGCGATATTGCAGCCGGAACGATTGCCACCGGTACCGACCAGCCGCTGGCGAGCTTTCTGCGCACGGTGGGGATCGGTCTGCTCCAACTGCAGCAGCAAATAAGCGGCGTCGGCATGGTTGTCGACAGTCAAAACTTCAAGGGGAATGCCGGCCTTGTGCAATTCCCTGCTGCGGGCAAATATTCGATCCACCACATGGCGGGTTTGCGCAGCGGAAAGATCCACCTTCTGCATGTTGCCGCCACGGCCACTGTAAGCCAGGTGATAAATGCACAACCGCTGCACGTCGTACTGAACACATATATCAAACACCGCGTCCAAATCCTGCATGTTCAGGCTGTGCACTGTGAAGCGCAAACCGACTTTTATGCCGCGTGCCCGACAGTGAGTGATGGCGCGAAGCACGCCGTCAAAGGCACCCGCGTGCCCGCGCAGCTTGTCGTGCCGTTCACGAAGTCCATCCATGCTTATACCTATATATTTTAATCCTGAATCAGCCAGACGCTCCGCCATCGAGTCATCTATGAGCAGACCATTGGTGGAAAGTGTACATGCCAGGCCGCCAGCACGGGCATAGCGGATAAATTCCAGCGCCTCCGGACGCACCAGCGGCTCGCCACCGCTGAAAAGCACCGCGGGAACCTTGAACTTTATCAGATCATCCAGAAGGTTTAAGCCTTCCGTCAGGGTGAGTTCATTGGGCGCGGGCCGCGCATTGGCCGAGGCGTAACAATGGACACATCGCAGATTACAGGCTTTGGTAAGGGCCCAGACCACCACGGGCCGCGGCACATCCTGACTTTCGCCGACGGAATTGCGGTGACCATACCGAAGACGTTCATTGCCGCCATCGAAATCACAAAGCAGGTTGGTTACACTAAGCATAATTAAACACTCCTTAGAGATGGCGCGTTTGGCGAAACGTACACACAGTCTGGCTCGGCGGCAAGCGGATTGCCGGTAACCCCAAAGGCACGGGCGCGGCTGCCGCCACAAATATCGCGGTATTGGCAGAAGCCGCATTTGCCCTGCAGTTTATTGGGGTTGCGCAGGTCCTTGAACAAGGGAGAATTCCGGTAAACGTCCACGGGGGAATGTGCCGGGAAGCGGCCGCATTCAATGGGCAGAAAGCCGGTGGGGAATATTTGACCGAGGTGACTGATGAACATGACACCTTTACCGTCATTTGTGCCGACGATATTGGCCGCCAGCCCCTGACCACCAGGCGCGGAAGTGCCGCCCAGCCGCTGCTTTTCCAGCACAAAGCGGCGGTAATGCGGCGCTTCAGTGGTTTTGACGGCGTAGGGATGCCGGCCCGCAAAATTATGCAACTTTTCAAACACCTGTTCATATTGTTCAGGTGCGATGCGCTGACTGATATCCGCCCGGCCGGTGGGAACAAGAAAAAATACCGACCAGAGCGCGATGCCAAAACCGTCCAACAGATCGGCCATTTCATCAATCTGATCCACATTGTGCCGGGTTATGGTTGTGTTGATCTGCATGGAAAGACCGCAACTGCGGGCATCATTCATAATCTCCAGTGTGCGGGCAAAGCTGCCCGGCACACGGCGGAAATCGTCATGACGCGCCGCATCGGCACCATCCAGGCTTACAGCCAGACGGTGCAATCCCGCGACCTTCAGACGGCCCACCGCATCGGTCGTGACCAGTTTTGTGGCCGAGGGCGTCATGGCCATTTTCAGCCCGATGGCAACACCATGGTTCACTATATCAAAGATATCAGCACGCTTGATCGGGTCACCGCCCGTAAGCACCACCAGCGGCGGCTTGGAAAACGTGGCCAGCGTATCAAGCAACCGCAACGATGCGGCGGGCGCAAGTTCCTCCGGATGCCGGTGTGGCTGAGCTTCGGCGCGACAATGGCGGCAAAGTAGATTGCAGGCTCGGGTGACCTCATAAAATACCACCAGCGGTGAGTGGGCAAAATCGGCGGAGCTATAATTCAGGCCGCCGGGGCTGATTGTCGTGCGATCCGTTTTAAGCATTACCATGATGCGACTCCTGCGGACTCCACGTGGCGGCATTGACACCGGCTGCGCCGGATTCTAAACTCGCATTCTGCTTCCAGACAAAATTTTTAAGGGATAAAATTTTATGATTCCCATGAGTCACGACCAGATCGCCGACATGCTGGATAACACCCTTATCGGCAGGCTGGCCTTGGCGCATCCCGATGGCCGGCCATACGCCATTCCACTTCCGTTCTGTTTTGTAAATGGGTGCCTGTATCTTCGGGTACCCATGACCGGACGTAAAGGGGACATTCTTTCGGTCAATAATCAGGTCTGTTTTGAAATTGACAGCTACAGCGACCAACTTGACGACTATGCGTCCATTCTTATGGAAGGGCGGCTGGTCGCGGTGACCGACATTGGCGAAAAAGCTCTGGTGCGAGCGGCCAATGACGCTAAATACAACCGGCTGCGGCATTCGCATCGACCGGGCCACGGTCGGCGCACGCCGCTGGCGGATTTGCCGACCCGCAAACTGATACCGGAAATCATCAGTGGAAGAAGAATGGATCCAGCTTTGCGAGCCGGCGTCGCATCGGCAGCCGCAGCGGTGTGGTCCGGGTCCGATTTGGACACAGATCAAAGAATATAACAATGGCTGGCGCATGATTGCCCTCGAAAACAAACATCTCCAAAACCTTATTTTGCGGCTTCAGCTTTCACACTCGGTTTCTGCCGCTTATCCGAAGGCACCGGAAAACTGCAGAACACCCGGCCAGACCAGTCTGCCGGAATAAAAAATCGTGGCCGACCACGGAAGCTGCAATCCGCAGCCGGCCACGGGAGGGCAAGACTGTTTGCAAATGCTTAAGCCCCGGATTGACCAACCGGATACGGCTTAAGCACGCGGGCGTTAATGCGCACTGGCACTTTGCAAAAAGGCCAGCACCTTTTTGGCCTGTTCACCGGTAAGGCCAGCCTTTAGCCGCATGTACTGGACAATGACACCCCATTGAGCGGGCGTGTATTGAGCCGGAGAGCGAAGTTGATGGCATCGCATACAGTTTTGCGACCATATCTGGGCACCGGATTCATTGTCAGCCGGATCCTTGAACGTGAACATGGGGTGAGGCGGTAACGGTTTTTTGGCGGCGGTGGTCTGCTTGGGTGAAGATCCGCTGCAACCCGTCAGACTTACCGCGGTCGCGACTGCAAGACCGATTGTGGCGGCCTTTACGAAATGAAATGCCGGGAACATCTTCATGATGAACTCCTAATATTGATCATGTCAAAATCAACTGATTCAGATACCAACCGCAAACTGCATAAATACGGCGTCAGCACCGTGCTGGCCACCGGACAGGTTATCAAATTCATACTCGCATTTGAGAACCGCGTTGGAATGCAACCAGTAATCCAGGCCGAAGGTGTAACGCTGTTCGTGGTCTGAACCGCTAAGCGCCTGAGAAACAGGACCATCAATCCTGTCGTAACGGAACGCCGCCATGACACGATTGAGATATTTAATACCGCACATGGACGGCTGATAGGCAAATTCGATCTGGCCGCCGTTGGAATCGCCGCCAAGACTGCTGAATCCGCCCGAAGCATTGGCCACGACCAGGCCTTGACCGACCTGATCCCAGGTCCAGCCACCCCGTACGCGGAACAGCCCGTCAATTTTTTTGTTGACATAATAGGCGTTGAAATCCACGGCCTGTACCAGCGAGTTAATGGTAACCGGACTGCCATCGGCACTGGGACGGGCATATTCAAAAGAATATCCGACTTCGATATTGGGAATGGGCAGATAGCTGACGCGGCCACCAATGGCCTTGCCGTTTTGTGCCGCCGGATTCCAATTGCCGTAATTAAGTCCAGTATAAGAGTTGTACGAACCGGCGCTATTGGCGGTTCCGTTGGTCGAGGTAGATGCCGGCCCGTTGCTGGCAAATAGAAAATAAGTCAGATAGCCGAGATTGTTGGGAGCCGGAACACCGCCTCGAGCCCAGACGCCGAGTTCATTTGGGGGAAGCAGATTGTCTTCCAAGGAGCCATCCACAACCCACCTGTTCCACGGTGCGGGATTATATATACCCACAATCCCGCCGATGGGGCTGCTGATGAGACCACCGCCAAGGGTTATATTATCATTTAATTCATAATTCAGGTTCGCAGCACCAATGTCGGAATTGACGCCGCCGGCACCGCCGGACTGGGTATAGAAATCGAACGCGGTGTTGATAAAAATATTCTTATCCACACGAACTTGAATCATCGGGCTGGAATCGGCGTAAAAGGTAGAGGCATGGCCCTGCTGATGCTGAAACTGAAAGTTCACATCGCCGGCAATGAGCACCTGAATGTTTCCAGGTTCCAAAGCGCTAATCTTCTGACTTTCCTTCATGACCTTTTTGTAGAGCCTGCGAACAGATCGATCTATGGCTTTCTGATCGGTGGATTGAGTGGAAGCGGCCATTGCGGCCTGCCGCTTTTTCATCGCGGCCATTTGCTTCTGCATGGAAGCCATCTGCCGGGCCATTGCGGCCATCTGAGCTTTCAGGGCATCGTACTTCTGCTGGGTGGTCGGGTCCGCACGCAGTCCGGCAACTGGCAATGCCGCCAGTCCCAGTGCGAGGCACATCGCGACTCGGGTACTACGTCTCATGGTGGTTCCTTTCCCTGGAAAATGGACATTCAGTCAAAACGGGTTACTTCCCCGCCCCGGCTGGATCAAAATTTTTCTTCAGATAATTGATGACATTCCAGCGCTGTTTGCGGCTTAATGAATCGGCAAATTCCGGCATCGGGCTGTGTCCATGGCTGATTTTCCAGAAAATGGCACCTTCGCCTTGCGCCCAGAAGCTGGCTTTGGTCAAATTGGCCGGGTGCGGCGATAAAAACGCCCCAGTCGGCCCATCTCCCTGTGCATTGGCCCCGTGGCATGCGACACAATTTTGCGTGTACACCACTTCGCCGGCCTGTACCGAGGCCGGAGTAAGGGGGATTGGATTGGTGATTTTTTTCGCCCTGGCGGGCGCTCGCCAAGAATCAAAATGAAAAATGCCCGTCACACGCCCCGTTGCGGCGATCTGATAAGCCGCCTCCAGCGAACCTGTGATACCACAGGTTACCGCGGCAATGCCCAGAACAAGAAGGCATGATTTCACGCAGCTTCGACCAAACATGGTTTCTCCTTAAGCAGCTTCTTTGCCGTACACAACGACAAAACAGAAAGTTCCGGGTTTTATGCGGATATTGTGAAACTATTCACAAAACCGTCCGCTTCTCGCATTCCCGGCTTCCATGATGGTTATTATTCCAGTTTGGAGCGATCCACGCCATTGGAATTTTCTCGATAAAAGCCCTACGAATTCCTGCCTGACGCCGACTCCGAATATTGCCATCCTGGCATTAGGCTTTTCACCTATCGGCTAAGGTATTTGCAGCCTGTGGCAACGAAGTGCAAAACGAACTTCAATGCCTGATAAACGCGGCCTGTATTATGCCTTTGCGGCCCCACAGATGGCTTTGCCCGCAGTTGTTTATAACGCCAAACGCAGTTAAATACCATTGTTGTTGGCGCTTCGTAGTTTCAACTATGGGGATCGCCAATTCTTTGGCCAATTGGAAAACCGGCCGCTTATGCAACCCATTTTCAACATTTGGACAAAGAATAATCATCGCGAATAATCAAAAGCCGCCAATTATGGCAACAACCGAGAAAAAATATAATGGAAACAGAATTGATTGCCAATACCGTGCCACGAAAGGGAATAATGCGAGCGAATACACTTGGCGATCCTGCGATAATCCCCGATCCGTCAGAACACAAATGACTAACGCAATGGCAAGCATTTATGGCCGCCCGTCGCGGAACAGGCGACCTGCCGTTACGGCACAAATATCAGGAACACTTTATACGAGTCTGCGATTTCCGCGTCAGCAGAACCAAAGTTCCACATCCCATCAGCCAGATGGAAGCCGGCACTGGAGCAGCCACTTCGGCGGCGGCACCGTCTCCATAAGCCTGGTTATTGGAAAGCGGGCTGTAGGTAGTGCCGACGGGAAAAGGATCGAATCCGTTGAGCGTTTCCTGATTTCCACTGAACGCCATCCCATTGGCGATGGCGTTGTCGACGGCCTGATTTATTTCCGCGATTTCCTGGGCGGTAGTTGTAAAGGCCGGCAGGGAATTGAGAAACGATTGCGGAAGTGTAATTTCCTTAAGCGCCAGCGGATTAAGCTCGAAATCAATCTCCAGTTTCGCCAGCGAACCGGCGCTGGTCACTGGCCCCGCCTCCCCCACCGTGACATACCACAGCGTTTGGGACAGGGGCATGCCGTCAAGCCCGAAATTGTCCAGCGAATCGGACGTGAACGTGGATGCATCAACCGCATAAGTCTGCGCCACAGCCTCATCGCCGGAAGTGTTGTCGGTTATTGAGCAACTAATTGTGGGGTTATAATTGTAGGTACCTGTTGGGATGGAAATCGGATCGCCAGCAAGCGCGCCGGCATCACCCGGAGGAACCTCACCATCGGGCACGCTGGCCTCGGCGATCACGGCATTACGGGGAGTAACCTGGCCGGTTAAAGGGTTGGTGACATTTTCGACCTGCGCAAAACCGGTGTAACCCTCCGTTTCCGAGGTGATGGAAACCTGATCGCCGGGGAAACTCAGTAAACTTTTGTTCACAGGTTTAATCTGGGCAACGGGCTTCTGAAATGTATAGCTTTGCCGCAAATATCCGAACTGGTTTACTTTCATCGGGCCGGGAACTGCTATTGCCTGGCTCGTAATGCCGACGCCGTAAGAAGAACTTGCCACCGGAACTGTGGCACCGCCAAGCGTTTCCGACGGCGTAACCGAGGCATTCATAATTCCCGCGGCTTCGCTATAAGCGGCCACATTGACCACTCCGCCGGAATTGTTGGAAAATGCCGCATTGCTCGGCCCCGCGGTTGTTGCCTTTGCAGTTACCGCCAAGGTCGGTTGAGCGCCCCAGACAGCCAAAGTCAGACCGGAAAATACACACCAACGCATTTCCATACCGCACCTCCGCACGCCAAAACATATACTAGAAACTAGATAAGACGTTGATAAGTGTACCCAAATTCTATTGGTTCTGTCAATGCATTCAACTAGACTTTTTTCTGGTTGCGGTCAACGCGCGGGCGGCGACGAGGCGAACTTAAAATCCACTTTGTCTTATGCCGAAAGGCAGAAAGGGCTATTTGCAGACACCGGTCGCGATCCATTTCCTACACTGTCAATCAATGATACCTCGACCGCAGGCCACCCACGTATTACGATTCTTCGCGAGAACCATTTAAATATTTCGTAATTCCGGGAATATTGTTCCACTTGCACAAACCCTTTGATTTAATCATGTATTGTCTATTTGTCAGGTGATTCCGCGAAGGTCCGCGGACCAGCGTCGCGGTGTTATTCATAGGCAATCCGCGTTCGTCCGCCACCAGCCATACAAGTCATCCGCTAAAGCCAGACAAGTGACTGATTTATTTATCCGCCCCGCAAACCCGTTTGCGAATCGCGGTTGCGTGCCGCCTGATCGCGATCGGGTAGAAGGCTCCATAAGGCGCGAATACACCGGCGCATTTCCGTCTGCTCTCCTGCTTTCTCCGCCGCGTTGGCTTTGCCCAGCCATTGGTCCGCCTCGCGTCGCGAAATAAAATTAAACCGCCCCGGCGAATTAAGCGCCTCAAGCCACTCTGTCCAGTATTCGGGCATGCGTTCGAGTATCGGATTTTGCAATTGGCGCAGTTCTATTTCAATCCAGCGAACGCCACGGGAATCTCCGGTAGATTTGTAGCCGTTAAAGCGCCGCCGCAAGTCCGCACATTGCTTTTGTTCGTCGGCATCGCCGTGGTCATGGCATATTTGCTCTGTAAATCGCATGATGCCTTGAATTCTAACCAGCAGCACATGATCAATTTCTGAAACCAACTGTTCTTCCACGTGCGTCAGTTTTATGCGTATCCCGCGCAGCAGCCCGGCCTGACGCAACAATACATCCGGGTCGATGCGGCGCGATGCCCCTATGACCGATCCGGTCTGCAAAGCCATTTCGTCAAGCTCCTCCTGAATCCGGGTTAACGTTGGTTTCAAATCATCTTTGCCGGAGGAATAGATTCGCTGCCAGGCGCTTCGTAAACGGTCAAAACAGGAATCAAGCTGTGTTTGCAAATGAGAACTTGCCGATGGCGGATCCGGCAGATAGACATCTTCCGCAAAGGTCTGATGAATCGAGGGAATATGGGCATTGACATGAATCTTGCGGGATGCATCGATACGGATTTTCAATTGTATTTCCGCACCTTCGGAAACAGGACGGCTTAAATTCGTGGCGGAAATTTCCACACAGCCGCACCACCAGCGCTCTGACGTATCTTCCGATACATCTATTTCCCAGAATTTAATCGGCAAACGACCTTCCGGCTCACTGGGCCGCAGCGACGCCTCCGCCCTATAGCTGCGGGTGACTTCCGCGGGCAGCGCACTGTCACGTTGAAAAATCGGCTCATACACAGTATTTCCATGCACGTCGGTTAATTCCACCGCGATGGTATGCGGAAGCGGGGCGGCGGCCAGCGGCATGGCCAACGCGACTGAAAAGCCGGAAGGATCAACGGGAATAGCCTGACCCTGTTTGCCAAAGGCCTCAATAACAAACCGCGTGACGGCCGCTTTTTCATCCAATTTTAAAGTGGTGGAAAACTGGCCGCTGACAATAGGAATCAAGCCGCTGTTCCATTCGACTTTTCCACCACGCCTTTTCAACCGGATAGTTGCAATGCCCGCGGATAACGGGACCGTGCCACCTACCGGCGATAAAGCTGTGGCACTGGACCGTTCATGCGAAATTGAAATAGGAACTTTTATGGAAGCACTTTCACTGGTCGCTGGTTGATCCGTTTCGGATAATCCGGTCGCGCCCAGGCAATTGCTGGCGGCGGCAAATCGGGCCGCACCCTGGGAAACCACTGTCATTGGATCAAGGTCGCAGCGCATTGCAATGCCCATGCTGGACTCCAGCATTTCCCGAATGCAGGGCATGCGGGCAGGCCCACCGACACCAATGACACTCGTCAGGCCACTGGCGGTCATACGCGCCTTGGTGAGTGCCAGTTGCGCCAGGCTAAGGCAGCGATCCAGGAGTGGCTGAATTGCGGCGGTCATCTGAGATCGTGTCACCGTAAGCGACATCTGCATGGGGCGCCCTTGCTTGTCCACGCCCAGATCAAGCAGGGAAATATTCGCGGAATCGGTTGTGGAAAGCACCTTTTTTGCTATCTCTGCGTGCCGCACCAATCGGCGAAATAATTGATTAAACGCCGCTGGCTGCTTTTGTTGATCCGGCAGTGTAAAGCCGCCGGCAAGTGCGGGAATAAAAATATCCGACGCAATCGCGCGATCCATATCTTTTCCACCAAGGCGGTTATCGCCGCAGTGTTCCAGCACCGCCAGTCGCCCGTTGCGCGTGGAGACTATGGCAATATCCAACGTGCCGCCACCAAGATCAAACACCATCCAACGCTGATCACCAGCGGTTGGATCCGCCCCATAGGCGATCGCTGTGGCAATGGGTTCCTGAAGCAGTGGTGCAATCTTAAGTCCCGCACGGGCGGCGGCACGGGTGGTGGCTTCACATTGCAACTGTCCGAAGGCGGCGGGAACGGTTACCACAGAAGACTCGGGCCGCACTCCGGTGTGCCGCTGGGCATCAGCCAAAAGAGATTTAAGGACCTCGGCGGAAAGTTCCTCCGCGGAAATGCTGCGCCCGGATGCGGGAAAAGCAAGTTCATCGGAGAAGCCCATCCAACGTTTGAATTCAGCCTGGGTATTGGCCGGATCCACCGCCCAAGATTCATACGCCTGACGTCCGATGCGAATAACGCCAAGTTCATCCACATGGACCACCGAAGGTGTGATTTGATCACCGTCCATGTTGGGCAATACCCGCACTTGCCCGTCCAGACAAAGCGAAATACTGGAATTGGTGGTGCCTAAGTCTATGCCAAAATAATATTCACTTCCGCTCACTTCGAACAGCCTTTCAAAAATCCGATGGTGATTATCTGGCACCAGGTCGTGATATACCAGCCGGTGCCCAGCCGCCCATTGGCGGCAGGTGATATTGGGATGTATCGCCAGAGTAAACCGGTGGATGATAAATGTCAGGTGGTGAGGCGCGTGGCCGGATGTAAGATGGCAATGCAGCCTTATTGCCATCCGAGACCGCAGGCTGAGGCGCATTGCCAGAGAGCATGTTTTGACGAGCCGGCGCATGGGGCGGGGCCGGATTGTAATAGGGCCGGGGCGGAAAATAAGTGTCGCGTGGCGATTGATTAAACAGATTCGATGCAACGCCCAGGATGATGACACCTAACACAGTCCACGATACTCGATTTGACCGCAGACTCATCAACAAGCGTCGTCCCACGGTGAGAGGTTGTCGCGATTCCGACCGTAATAAGGCACCCCAGCGGCGCGCATTGGCAGTGGCGCCTACGTGCGACCAGCCCACGGCCATATTGCGTACCATCGCGTTAAATGCGATTTGTACAGCTCGCGTGTCGTGATACTCCGGTGCCTGAAGCTTGATGAAGGCCCGATACAAAGGTAAAAGCGTCTGCTCAATTTCCTGCTCCGCCTGGCGACATATCTGGCGGGATTTTCGCCCAACAAAAATTTTTTCCCACCGTTTCCATGGAATCCCGTGGTATATAAAATTCTGTACGCGCGGGCAATTGATTAGCAAATTGCGCTCCATAAGTTCCAGCATGGTGCTCCGCAAATGCATGGCTTCCGGATGGTCGCGACTCGTCTGTTGGGCCAGACGGATAAATGCAACCGACTGATCAAACGCGCTGGCATCGTACGCGTTGTGACAGAAGTTGCGCAGTTTGGGCAACAGTGCCAACGCCCATGACTGGGGTATATCCATTATTTCCTGTGGACTGGCGGCCTTTTCAAAACCTTCGGCGGCTCCGGTCACCTCAACGCCTGCCGACCAGCGCAGATAATCTTCCGCACGCAGGCTTACGCCCAAAGTGGCCAATGCCGCACACCAGGATAAATGGTTGCGGGAAACATCCGGCGATTTTTTTGCCAGATCAAATAAACACGTCAACGCCTTGTCATGGGCCTGCAAGGCACGCAATGATACGCCGGCCGCCGGGGCGGTTTTAGCCGCGACCGTATTTAACTCACCTGGCAGTGCGGTAAACCACCAGGCTCGCGCCACCAGCCGCGTTGCCGGATTCATCAGCAATCCGACCGCCCGCTCCAAATCCGCCTTTTCGCGGGGAACAGGACCAAATTGGGGAAAATCCCATGGGGTGGGTGGAATGTCCGCGGGGCTTTTCCATATTCGCATCCGCCGCACGGCAAGGTCGATATCATTCTGTCCGGCACCCGCGGGCAAACCGATCACTCGGTAGGGATTCGCCAGCATATCTTCAGACAGCGACAATAACATTTATCAACTCCCTGGCCATGAATATCGCTCCAGCGAATCTTAAGAAGTATACTTCA
>JAJZOA010000108.1 GCA_021852225.1 Planctomycetota bacterium | reverse complement strand
CTGCGCGTCGTTCACGTGAATGTGAATTCGTCACAATTATTCTCCGACGGCGCAGCATTAACGCTGCGCCTGGGTTAATAAAAATCAATGCTGGTTAGGCTGCAACATCAAGGGCTTCGGTTGCGCGAAGACGGCGGCGACGATACGGCTCGCGATTCAGGCCACAAAAAAAATGGCCGTGCGATGCGCACGCAATCTACTGCGATACCAAGCCCAGGTTAAGCAATTGAGATGGATAGAATTGTGGTCATAAATCACCTATGTGCCGCCAAAGAAGCAGCTCCTGTTTGCATCAATATAATGGAGGATGAGGCAATGTCAAGCGATTATGAATAACATGACACTGCGGACAATAGCGAATCCGGGCATTTGGAGCGTTGCGACTGGTGCAACAGAAATTCGGGAACAGTTATGAAGAAGTGTGGACGGATTTAATATAAAAATATAAATCTGTGGAGTTTCGCAGATGACTGCTTCGGAAAATCCGCCGCTGTGCCCAGGTCATGTTGCCGGTGAAGGAGTTGATGGCAGCGGGTGCGATCCCCCTGCCCTTTCCGATCAGCCGGTCTGGACACCCGTGTCCGAGGCCACCGCGCTGCTGGCGAGGCAATAGCGCGATTGTGTCAGATTGTTTGTTTGGTCCGCCTGGGTCTGAGGTGCTTCCGGTTTTTGATGTAATTCTCGGTTGGGCGACTTTTCTGGCTGGCTATCGGCTGGCGCGCGACAGCAGACTTTTTCTCCCGTGGGCTTTTGTTGGATTACTGTTGGTTCCGCGGATGGGCTTCATTTTCCTCCTTTTTTTTCTTCAGCGGTGCCTCGCGAAATTGCGCAAGGGTGGTATGCGCGTTGGTTTTATTGGGAAAGGCCGGCTGACGTGAAGGCGGCTCGCACGTGCCTGTGTGCTGGCCGGCGCTGTTGCCATGCCGGCGGCCTTGGCCGGTGGATATGGTGGCGGCGTCTGGAATGGGGGCCTATTATGGTAGGCGACGGGTCGCGGCGCGTCGTCGCACCCTGGACTTTGGAGACGCCTATGTCAGTGAAAATCATTTACCACGGTCACTCCAATCTGGAAATTCACAGCGATGTGCATCGATTGCAGTTTGATCCATTTTATGACCAGAATCCCATTTCGGATGTGCGCAGCGATTCGGCTGATCCGACCTTTATTCTGTTAAGCCACGCCCATTTTGACCATACCGATGATGCGGTGCGTATTGCTCGACGGACCGGTGCCACCGTTCTAGCTAATTTTGAAATGTCGGAATATTTTTCCAAACGGCAGGTGAAAGCCGTGGGCATGAATATCGGGGGAGGAGGAAATTTTCCCTTCGGCCGTGCCAGCATGACTTTCGCCATTCACACCAGCACTTTTCCGGATGGAAGCCCCGGCGGCGTGCCCGCGGGCTGGGTTGTGGAAATTGGGGGCAAGATTATTTATTTTGCCGGTGATACGGCCCTGTTCGGTGATATGGCTCTGATTGGGAAACTCTGGTCGATTGATCTGGCTTGTCTGCCGATTGGTGATTTTTATACCATGGGGCCGCGGGAGGCGCTGATGGCTGCGGATATGCTTAAGGCGCGGCACGTGCTGCCGATACATTACAATACTTATCCTCCGATAACGCAGGATGGTGAGGCGTTTGGCAAGCAGTTGGCGCAAAAAGGGATTACGCCCGTAGTGCTTAAACCGGGCGGATCTTTTATGCTTTAAGGGGCAGCATTCAGGCCGCGATGCGGATCCGCGGCGCAGCAAACAAATATCAACAGGATTGCAGTCAGCTATGGCGGAGTCAAAAATACCGGCGGACGACTTATTGAAGCCCACACCATTTTCCATGGATGCCGGAATATCTTCGGCGGCCGACTGCGGCCGTCCACTGGTGTATCTGGTGGGTGCCGGCCCGGGGGATGTGGGTCTGATTACCGTGGCCGGTGCGCGCGTGCTGGGCTGTGCGGCGGCGGTGGTGTATGACAACCTTGCCAATCCAGACCTGCTGCGATATTGCCCGCCGGACGCGGAAATGATTTATGCTGGGAAATCCGCCGGAGTTCATACGCTTACGCAGGATGAAATAAACGGTCTGCTTGTACAACTGGCAGAAAAACTGGCGGCGAGGCGGCCGGATGGTGCGAGGCGATGCGTGGTGCGGCTGAAGGGCGGCGATCCTTTTGTGTTTGGCCGCGGTGGCGAAGAAGGGCAGATACTTAAGCGGGCGGGCATTCCTTTTCAGGTCATTCCTGGCATAACTGCTGGAATAGCCGGGCCAGCCTATGCGGGCATTCCTGTGACCCACCGGGATTTTACCAGCACTGTCACCTTTGTGACCGGGCATTTGCAGGAAGGTACCGCGGGCACCGATGAGGAGAGCGCGGCGATAGATTTTTCCGCGCTGGCCAAACTGGGCGGGACCCTGGTTTTTTATATGGGTGTTAAAAGTCTGCCGGCGATAACCGCAAAATTGATGGCTGGCGGCATGGACCCGCAAACGCCGGCGGCGGTGATTCATCGCGCGACCCATGCGGTACAAAAAACTTTGATCAGCACACTGGAGGCCGTGGCGGCTGGGGCACGGGATGCGAAGATTGCCGCTCCGGCCATTACGATCATCGGGCGGGTGGTGACGGTACGCGACGAATTGAACTGGTTTGAAAGCCGCCCGCTTTTTGGACAGACCATTCTGGTAACGCGGACGCGACTGCAGGCCAGCGGGCTTTCCGAGCAACTTTCGCAGCTTGGTGCGCGCGTGATTGAAGCACCGACGGTAGAGCTTGCCCCGCCGGAAAATTTCACTGCCGCAGATCAGGCGCTGGGCAGACTGCACAGCTATAACGCGGTGGTGTTTACGAGTGCCAATGGTGTTAACGCCGCCTGGCAACGGCTGCAAGCGATGGGAAAGGATTCTCGCGCATGGCCCGGACACGTTGCGGCAATTGGTCCGGCCACAGCGGAAGCATTGCGGGCCATCGGAATTTCTGCGGATATTATTCCGGAAACATTTGTGGGTGAAGCGCTGGCGGCGGAATTGCTGAAATGTTTCGCCGACGGAGCCGCCGGACCAGCACCACTTACAGGGCGGAAGTTTTTACTTTTGCGGGCGGATATTGCGCGACCTGTTCTGCGGGAGGAATTAACCCGGGCCGGAGCGGTGGTGGAGGATATTGCAATTTACCGAACAGTGCGGCCGGAGGCGCTGGCTCCGAAGGCGATTGAAGCACTGGAAGCCGGTTCACTGAACTGGATTACTTTTACCAGCGCATCAACGGCGGAAAATTTGCATGCAATGCTTTCGGCACCGCAGCGGGCGATGGTGCAAAAATGCCAGCGGCTTTCGATAGGGCCGATGACGTCGGCGGCCATGCGCAAACTAGGGTGGGAACCGGCGCTGGAGGCCGCGGAGCACGATATTCCCGGAATGGTTCGGGCTTTGCATGCGGCGTGTGCCTCAATCAGAGTTTAACAGATTCCGTCGTGTAAGGCTTGGCTGTTAATGGAAATTTCAGAACATGCCAAGCTGCAGCATGGCCGCATCGGACATGCGGTCTTTGGTCCATGGTGGATCCCAAATCAGATTCACTTTAGCGCTGGCCACATCTTCCACACTTTGGACAGCCTGTTGCACGGAAGGCGGCATGGTCCCCGCCACGGGACAGCCCGGGGCGGTCAGCGTCATATCAATTACCACGTCTCTGGCGGTGGAAATATCAATCCGGTAAATCAGCCCAAGGTCATAAATGTTTACTGGAATTTCCGGGTCAAAAATGCCGCGCAGTTTTTCGATAATCTGCGATTCCATCACCTTGTTATTTAAGGCGTCGGTGATACTGACACCTTTGGGGGAACTGCCGTCATCTTCGGTGTGAACGCCGCTCGCGGGGGCAGTGGTCTGGGCGGGCCGCACCGGCAGTTTGACCGCGTGCGGGTTTTTGAAGATAAAGCCGCGAGATCCCGGTTCGTCCTTGAAGTCAATTTCCGTACCATCCAGACTTGGAAAACTTGTCGGATCGCAGACGACTGGAATGCCGTGCGATTCACCGGCAATGTCATCATCCTTTTTACCTTCGGTCAGGTCCAGCGTGTAATTAAAGCCACTGGCATTGCGGCCTTTAATGCCGACACGCAGCACTGTGGCCGCGGAAAGCCCCTGATCGGCAATAATTTTCCGTATTTCGACGGCGGCAAGTTCAGAAATTGAAATGGGCATGACAACATCCTTGATTCTGGAGCATTGGTCTAATGCGGGCGCTATTCGGTGCTGACCGGCCCGCCTACATCTTTGAGCGCCGCTTGAAGCGTATGCCACGCCAGCGTGGCGCATTTAACGCGCACCGGAAACTCGCGCACGCCGGAAAATACGGCCAGTTTATCCAGGGCTTCGAGTCGTTGTTCGTCCGGTTCCATGTCAACGGGTGCCGTCACCAGAGAGTGAAAATTCTCAAATAAAGGAGCAATTTCGGCGACCCGTTTGCCTTTAATCATCTCGGTCATCATGGATGCCGACGCGGTGGATATGGCGCAGCCGGCACCGACAAAGCCAGCATCCTGAATAATATCATTGTGGATTTTCAGATAAACCGTCAGTTTGTCGCCGCAAAGCGGATTGTGGCCATTGGCGCGGTGATTGGCATCCGTGAGTTCATGAAAATTCCGGGGCCGTTTCGTGTGGTCCAGAATAGTCTGCTGGTAAAGATCGCGAAGGTCGGACATCAGGCGAATACCTCCTTGACCTTTTCAAGAGCCTCCGCGAGGCGGTTAATATCGTCCCGTGTGTTATAAAACGCCAGGGAAGCCCGTGCGGTGGCTGGAATGCCATAATGATCCATGACCGGCTGGCAGCAATGATGACCGGTGCGAATCGCGATGCCCTCACCATCCAGGATTGTACCGATGTCGTGCGGATGAATGCCCTTGATGATGAAAGAAATGACGGCCGCCTTTTGGGCCGCGGTGCCTACAATGCGCAGACCGTCGATTGCACCGAGTCTATTTTCAGCGTAAGTCAGAAGCTCATGTTCGGCCTGTGCGATTTGCTCCATGCCAATGGCGGAAATGTAATCTACCGCAGCACCCAGCGCAATGGCTCCGCCAATGTCCGGGGTGCCGGCTTCAAATTTATGGGGCACTTCATTCCATGTTGATTTTTCAAAGGTCACCGTGCGGATCATATCCCCCCCACCCTGATACGGGGGCATTGCATCCCACAGGGCCTTTTTCGCCCAG
>JAJZOA010000147.1 GCA_021852225.1 Planctomycetota bacterium | reverse complement strand
CCAGACATTGATTGCCCCAATAACATCCGCTGACGCGTGAGGTACGCTATCAAAATCAAACTTGATATACATGGCACTCTATATGAATTTGCCCTGGGTGCCGCGCGACCACACTTGCGGGTCGCAAAGGCAAATTCGCGATACGCCAACTGCCTTGCTGCCGGAATATTTACCAGCCCGCGTTTACATCTCTTTTTTGTATTCCGCATAGACCCGATAGGGGGCTACCGTTGCCGCCTGCAGCCCGGCCGGTTTGTCCACACTTCGCAAACAGAGCGCAATTGTATTGGTCTTTCCGGTCGCATTGAGCCAGCAGTCCGGTAGAAAGAATTCGCGCTGGCCGCCATGTTCCCAGATTCTGCCTATATTATGACCATTTAAATATATAAATCCGTTGCCGCTGGCCGACAGCTTCAAACACCACGGAACCCAAATGCCCGCCGCGACCTGCGGCAGTGTGAAAGCCATGCGAAACCAGGTCAACGGGGACTCTTGCGGTGCCACGGCGGACGGCAGTTGATGATGCGACCATTGTGCGTCATTAAATTCAGGCTTTTGCCAGCCAAGTGCCTCGCCGGTCGGTCCGGTGGCCACTTCCAGATGTCCGGTCAGCCTGCCCCATGTATCCGGCTGGGCAATAATCGCCGGTTCCCCGATGCCGCCCCAGTGGCCAAGTTCCTGAACCACCAGTGCGATTGTATTTTCCCCGCGGTGCAGCAGTGGACCAATGTTCAGGGTGGGGCCAATGCCGCCCACCATGCCGGCCGCTTTGCCATTGACAAACACCCACGCCCGACTGGATACCAGACCGAATCGCAGCAGGCCGCGACCGTGCCGCGCGTCCGCTTCCGTCATATTAAATCGTGTACGGAACACCGCGGACTGTCTGTGACCAATTTCATGGGGATGCATATTCGCCGTATGTGCCATGTGCCAGTCCGCATCGGAATAGTCCGGCTTAATTTCCGCCAGATCCCTGATGTTGCGTGGAAGTTTCACCTGCTTGAATCGCCAGTGATCCAACGAGTCGGCCACGGTCTGGGTCGGTGCAAGGCCAATATTCGTTATGCCAAACGTGCTCTGCAAGCCATAGCCGGAATTGGGGTGTCCGGCATTCTCATACACAAACAGCGCGTCGATTGCCCCATTAACCGGCGCTTCCGGCAGCGGAAAAATTGCGGGCGAGCCTGTCCGGGAGGCGGGATAGATGACATGTCCGGAAATCAGCGCTGTGGCTGAATCCTGACTGTTAAGCTGGGCGGTTATTGACGCGGCTCCCGTTGGGCTTTCTCTGTTCACATGCACCCGGCCGCGATAATAGGTGAATCCACTTTCGTAAATTCCCATCGCGGCCAGCGAATGCCCTTCAGGCACGGGACGAAAATTCTGTGGCTGTGAGTCAGGTGCCATCCGGACGCTGGTGATGACCACGGCATCGGGTATGGCCCTGGGGCGGCGAAGTGGCGCAACTTTTGGCGGCAGCCACTCGCCAAGAGCTGGCCTGACTTCACCCGGCGGCAGATACAGCACCTGAAAATCCGCCCGGGCAAGTCGCACCGACAGGCCCACGCGACCCAGGCCGGCAATCTGGGCTTCCATTCTGACCGCTGCGGCCCGCGCGCGATCCGCATTGCGGATAAAAATAAAGTGAGCCCCATCTGGTGACCTGCGGGCACCGATTTCAATGTTGCGAGGCAGCCGGTCAACCCGCACCGCGGTTTCTATCGAACGTGCCAGCGCCGGGCCGTGCCGCTGAATCATTTTTCCGATCGCCGCGACCTTCAGCCATTTAGCGCCCACGCCGCCGTTTTCCCGAATTGGCGCGCAATAATCGTAGGTTGTCGCCACATTGGCACCCGCACGCCCACCGAAATTTGTGCCGCCGAACAGCATGTAATAATTTAATGCGGTCATGCCATGCCGTATGGAAAAAAGCGTCAGGGCGTTGATCTGGTCCGGCCCGACATTGTCCGCATAGGTATCATGATCGGTTTGCAGATATGGCGTGGCCCCCACGGATGTAAAATAGCCGCCCTGCATTTCCGCAGCCATCACCGGAGCATCCGGCTGGCCATTGCGATAATGTTTTATGCGATGAAGCATGGCCGGAAACTGCCAGCCGGGATAGCGGTCAAGAGTGTCAAACACTTCGTCGGTCAGGCGATCGTGGGAGCCTAGAATAAAGCCGGCAAGGTTGGTGAATAGCGGGACTTCAATACCATTTCCACGGGCCTGGTCAATCAGGTCCTGCAGATGCGATTTTTTCTCATTTAACGGTACGCCGATCAGGCCGTATTCATTCTCCACCTGCATCAACAGGACGCCTTTGGTGCCCGCGGGCTTACGGTTGATCTGGTGCCGCGCAATTGTGCGGCATACCGCCTGCATCCAGTGGTTGGCCCACGGAGTATAAGATGCCGCGTTGCTGCGCAGCCACATTCCGCGGTGATGCGGCGGAATTTTCGGAATCAGCCATTGCGGATAGCCGCCTGTGTCCCATTCGCCGCACATATACGGCCCGCATCGCACAATGGTATACAGGCCGAACTGCGTCGCCATGGTCAGGAATTCATCCAAAAGGGTCATATCACATTGGGAAAAATCGTCCGGGCCGTTCGGCATCCGCGGTTCATGCAGATTCCACGGGGTGTAAGTCTGCACGGTGTTAAAGCCGGCATCTCGGATTTTTTCAAAGCGGGCCGGCCAAAGCTCTTTGGGCGCGCGGCAATAATGGAATGAACCGCTGTACAAAAAGAAGGGCTGATTTTCCACATACAGACTTAAGCGGTCATAGCGAATGCGGTCCGGATGCGAAAAAATCCGACGCCCTTTTGTCTGCCGCGCAAAAACCGGAATTTCGGTCCCGGAAGTCGCCAGCCCCGCCATCCAGCCCAGCGCGGTATATTTGCAAAAGTCGCGGCGGCTCTGGCCACGCGGTTCTCTGGATGACATAAGCAATTCCTTACGGTTTGACCGCCAGTTCCAGTGCGTCATACATGACCGCGCCAACGCGGAATGCGCGAAATCGCCGCTGTGCAGTGGCGGAAGCGGGAATTTTAATTGGATTTGTGAAGCCCAGTGTGAGCCGGTTTAACCCGGATTTCAGCAGGTTCGCCGGGAATCGAACCAGTCGCACCTGATACAGGCTGTCCTGACCGCCGCTGCGGTATACGGCCGCCCCACTTTTCTTAAGATGCAGTACCACCACCCGCCTGCCATTGACGCCAACCGCCAAACCACCGTGCGGGATAAGCGTTGCGCAGAAGCCGAGCGTGAGTGTGGCTGTGCCATGCTGCTGGCGGGGCAGGTTAAATTTAATAGTCCAGTATGGCTTTTTGCAATACCAACCCCATTGCGCAAAATTCCAATCCTTTGCCGGCGTACTCGACCCGATGGTGTAGGTGACATCATTGGGGAAATTTCTGGCATACCGCAAAAAGTTGCTGTAATGGCGAACATTGTTGCCATCAAAAAATTCCCGGTCGCTGCGGTCGGCTTTGCCGATTTCCCATAACACCCGCCCATGTGTATTGGGCCGCCAGTGCAGAATTCCCAAATTGGTCGTCCGGTTCGGACCGACCTGCACATGGTGCTCAATAAAATCCGTGAACTGGTTGGCACCGCTGATCGAAAGTTTGTAGTTGCCCGGGCGTACATCCGTCAATCGGAACGCGCCAGTCGGCCCCACCCGCGTCCAGAACTCGTAATGAGCCGCCTGCATGGCCCAGTCCGTGGAATTGTCCGCACTTAGCACCGCCCAGGCACCGGCCGGATGATTGCCGCCGGCCACCTGAATCGTGCCCGAAACCGTTCCGCGCGCCAGCGGATAATAGGCACTTTTAAGCCACTGGAATGGCCGTTGAAGCCGCAGTTGGCGCGCTTCCCGGCGGGCCGCGCGGTACATCGCTATCGGGGAATTGCCGTTGTTGACCGCGATATAAACCGGGCCGAAAAATTTGGTCCAGTTATCGTTGCGGGCGATGCGGATATCGCCAGCTCCGAAATGGCCGCCATCGAACATTGCCAGAATATTGTTTTTGGTCAGGCGTTGCCCTACGCGTTGCTGGTGCACCGTCAGGTCCTGCCGCAGCGGGCCGCCATTGATATAGGATGTGCCTGGAAAATCCATCCACAGCCCCACATGCGGCCCGGCCAGTCCGTAACAGAGAAACTGATAGCCAAACAGGCAGTAATCATACTTGCACCATATCTGTCCATTGGAAAGAAGTTCCGTTACATCCTGCAATTTCTGCACGCAGCGCTCTTCCGGCAGTGTTCCGATCAGAGGTGAATCGACAGCATATTTATCGACGGCCCAGTCACGAAATACGCTGTGGCCGTCGGCTGCCTTTACCACAAAACGGGTCTGAAAAATCACGCCGCCCGGTGCTCCGGCGGCATGGTGGAACACCACCCAGCCGTAAATTCCCGACTGTCCGCGGCGGATTTCAAAATGCACCCGTTCGGCAAACGGAAACCAGTACGACGTCGGACCATTGAAAATGATTTCAGCGCTTTGCTTCCCTTTTTTTTCGATGCGCATTCCCTTGCCGGTCAGCGGTACAAAGTAAGTCCGTCGCCGCGGGGCGCTGCCCGGATGCCGTGGACGCGAAGTGCGAATGCCGTTGGCGTCAAAATAAATTCCGTAGGCTTGATTCAGCAATTCCAGCCGACGGCCACCCTGTTCGTCAACCAGGGAAACAATTCGTGCCTTGCGGCGTGAAAAGTCCACCCGAATAAGACCGTTGTTCACAATCACGTCATTGGCCGTTTGTCGCACCACGACTGGCGGCGCGGCCATGATTGCAGTCGCTGCCGAAAAGGCCGTCAACAGGCCGAGTAAAATGGCAAAGCCGCTGCGAAAAACCGATGATTGTTTTTTATAGTTTTCCATTTGCGACACCTATTCTAATCATCGGTACGGCATTTGTCGAATGTCAGATCAAAAATTTAACGGGTTTGCGAGTCAACGCCGCGGATAGTTGACGTGAGGCCACTATAATCCTGCCAATCGGTGGGGGCGTCCTGCTCGAGGACTTTTCCCGGGATCCTCGTTCCCCGCCCCGCTACAAGATGATCATCGCATCTCCAAAACTGTAAAACCTGTAGCGCTGCACGACCGCCTCCTGATACACGCGCCGAAGTTCCTCCGGCGAAATAATCGCCGCAACCAGGGCCAGCAGTGTGCTTCTGGGTAGATGGAAATTGGTGATCAGTACATCTACCACCCGCAT
>JAJZOA010000300.1 GCA_021852225.1 Planctomycetota bacterium | reverse complement strand
TCGTGGGCAGCGGTTCCACCGCTTTTTTACGCTTGGCCATCCATGGCTCCTTTCTTAATACCGGTCATGATTGTAACGGAAAACCCTCTTTTGAGATAGTTTCTTAGGCCTCCACAGATTGCGATGCATGAGCACTTCAATCGCACTCCGCTGGGACTATCCTGATCGGCTGCTCGATTTGCGGCCCCCTTGCTTCGGCGGGTCGACTAAAACTGGGGGACTAGGATTCGAACCTAGACAAACAGATTCAGAGTCTGCTGTGCTACCGTTACACCATCCCCCAAGGAGTGGCAACTTTTTACGATTTTAATCAACTTTTGTCTCACCCACAAGCCGCCATTTTCGATGCGGGTCTGCCGATTTTCTGGGGGAGGGTCAAAATGGGTGGAGGGGGCAGGCCGCAATCGGGACGGTTTCGGAAAAAAATAGGAAGACCGCGTGCAGGTCTGGAGACCTAATCTGCAATTTGTCGACCGAGGTGCTGGAATATCAATTGGCGGACGCGTTGCCCCCAAACGCGGCGGTTCCGGCTGGCACTTGTTGGAACGGGCAGGCTGCGGCTATATTAGTGACTTGGAAAATCGCCCGGGTGGCGAAATTGGCAGACGCGCCAGCTTGAGGTGCTGGTGGGCGCAAGCTCTTGCAGGTTCGAATCCTGTCCCGGGCAATGATAATTTCGTAATTATCGGCGACAGTTATTAATACCGGCGCGATCGATGCGAGAATCAGGGGGAAATCGGTTGCTTAAGCCGCCTTCAGCGGGATTTAAGAGTTATGAGGGGAACGGTTAAGCCCTTGTTTGCCCGTATGTTCCACTTTCCGGTCGATAATCGGCCACGGAATTCTTAAATTTATGGCCAAGGCAATGCACCACAATACAGGCGGCGGGGGGGGCAAAGGCAAGAAGGTGCCGGCCGCAGCGGCGGAGGCTCGGCAGATCAAGCTTTCTCCGCGAATTGAAAACCGCCGCGCCCATCATGATTATCACGTCCTCGAAAAATGGGAAGCCGGGATTTCTCTTGTGGGCAGCGAAGTAAAAAGCGTGCGACTTGGCCGGGTTCAATTGGCTGGCTCGTTTGCGATTTTGCGCGACGGCAAAATAACGCTGATGGGCTGCCATATCGAAGAATATGAGCAGGCCAATCAATTTAATCACGATCCGACTCGCAATCGCAGTTTGCTCCTGCATCGGAGGGAAATTCTGCGCATTTCGCATCATATGGCCAAACAGCCGGGAACCACTTTGATTCCGCTGGCAATCTATTTTCAGCGCGGCTATGCCAAGGTGCTGCTGGCGCTGGCAATCGGCAAAGCGCAGTTCGACAAACGGCAGGACATTAAAAAGCGCGATGCCCAGCGAGCCATGGACCGGGCTATCCGCCGCCGCTGATTTCGAGCGGTCTTTCCGGGCCGTCGCGTCGTCCCTCCGGGCGTTCACAAGAGACGCGGATTGGTGCAGAAATTTACTATTGGGCGACAGGTTTGCTGTTGCTGCTGCACCTGTTCGTCCAGCATTCCCAGGGCGTATTGGCCGCTGATATTTCCATTTAGAACCGGCACATCCAGCGGAAGCACGCGTTCACCAACCAGCCGGTTGGAAACTTCTGCCAGTTCTTCGGTATTCACTTCAACTTTCATCGTTTCTTTGGCGTTGCTGCGGTATACACCCCGGTGGGGAGGCACATCGCGGTAGTGGCGACCGACCGCTATCTTAACAAAATTTTCTCCGGTGGCGCAGCCGTTGGTGGGGTCAAAACCGATCCAGCCGATCGAGGGAAAGAAAACCTCAACCCACGCATGGGTTTGTGATGCACCACGGTAGCCGCGGTGGCCGGCGTAAATAAACCCGCTTACATAGCGTGCCGGCACGCCCAGCTTTCGGAGCAGGGCAATCATCAGATGCGTAAAGTCCTGGCAGACTCCGCCCCCATGTTTCAACACGTCGGCAATAGTAGACGTTGCGGTGGTGATGCCTTGTTCATAGCGAAAGTCGCGGCCGATCATGCCGACAATTCCCAGGACAAGTTCATGCAGGGGCGAACCACGCTCAGGCGTCATTTTTTTGGTCAGGGCTTCGAGTTCCCCGCAATCGGCTACCGGGTCCTGTAGTTGCAGAAAATCAAAAAGAGTGTAATCCAAGCCGGATTCCAGCGGCCAGCGGTCTGTAACTGCGGGCAGTTCAATGGTTCGCCGGGCGGTATCCACCACGCTGACAGCGATAATCTTAATACGGCGGTGCAGGCCGTTAATCGAAAATGTATGTACTGTGTTGCCCAGCCAGTCGAAATAGTTGCGAATCTGCGATGGCGGCCCTACGCTCAAGTCAAACGATAGCCGGTGCTGGCGCTGTTCCTGGCGGGGTGCCATGCGCAATTCCATAACGGTTTCGGCAATCAAACCGGAGTATTCGAGTTCAGTTACATGGGTCGTTTTCAGAAGCATTGTGTCACCTTATGGCAAGGACCGGAGATCCATTGGATGTCGCCGGGGAAGAATTCGGCGGGCTTCCCGGTCGCATGAGCCATTGTTCCTGCACCGCAATAGCCGCCTGAGAGGCACCGGCGCGAATTTCCTCTATGAAGGTCAGCAGGTCGTCATGCGGGCGCGGCAGAATCTGAGAATATTGCAGGTCCGCGTATAGCCGGCCCAGAATGCGCTGGGCTTCACGACCGGTATCAGCCACCAGCATGGTGCGGATCTGGTCCACAGATTCCAGGGCGGCGCGCACGCAGAAATGCACGCTGCGGGGAATGGCGGCTTCAAAAATAATGAAGGTGGCCACGCGGGTCGGGTCCACTTCGCCAAGGTTGGCGCGGCGGTAGGCTTCAATGCAGCAGCAGGTCCGCAGAACCGCCATCCAATGAATGACCCGCAGCGGTTCTTCCATCGATCCGTCCACGCGGGCCAGTGTGGAGCATTTGGCCGCAAGTATGCGGCAGGTAATATCCACGCGTTCGAGGTAGCGGGCCAGGCCGATGAACAGCCATGCCTGGCCATGTTCCATGGTCTGGTCGGTCAGGCCCTGAAACAACAGCGACCCGGTCATGACATGCCGGAGAATCTCCTGGGGTGAATCGTTGAGTCTGGCATCGGTTTCCGGTGAAAGCATCATCCAATAAAGTGTGTTGATATGTTCCCACATTTCATTGGAAATCTGTTCGCGAATGCCGCGGGCGTTTTCGCGGGCCTTGGTGACACAGTTAATAAGACTGCCCGGGTTCTGGCGGTCCATTACCATATAACGTGTGATAGCGGTCACGATTTTTTCAGGCGGGCTGCCGGGCGTGGCCAGTTCATTAAGCATGTATTCGCACTGCGTGATGCGCAGCACATCGCCCGCGACCTGGCGGGCGAATTCCTCATCCACGCCGCCGGCCCCGGTCAATACATCATTGCTGACCAGCAGAATTCGGGCGATCTGTTCGGCCCGTTCAATATAGCGTCCCATCCAGTAGCCGGAGTCGGCCACCCGGGCCAGCAGGGCCCGTCCGATCGCGGGTCGGCTGTCACCGGGACCTCTGCGGAAATTCTCGACGTGCATGGTCAATTCTCCTCTAAAACCCAGGTGTCTTTGCTGCCGCCGCCCTGGGAGCTGTTCACCACAAGGCTGCCCTTTTTCAGAGCCACGCGCGTCAGGCCGCCGGGCATGATGACGGTTTTCTGGCCGCAAAGGATATAGGGGCGCAGGTCTATACGGCGTCCTTCAAAGCGCGAATCGACCAGGCTGGGGTGCTGGCTTAACTGAATCACCGGCTGGGCGATAAAATTTCGCGGATCATGGCGGATTTTATCGGCGAATTCCGCCCGCTCTTGCGCGGTGGCCTGGTGGCCCATCAACATGCCGTAGCCGCCGGCTTCGTTGGTGGATTTCACGACAAGTTCATGCAGGTGTTCCAGTACATATTGACAGTCGTTTGGACGTGCGCAAATATATGTGTGGACATTTTTAAGAAGAGGTTCTTCCTTCAGATAAAAACGGATCATGTCCGGCAGGAACGGATACACGGCTTTGTCATCACACACGCCTGTGCCGACCGAATTTGCCAGACCTATATTTCCCAGGCGATAGGCATTCATAAGCCCCGGAACGCCCAGCAGGCTGTCCGGCCGGAAGCAGAGCGGGTCCAGGAAGTCGTCATCTACGCGGCGGTAAATGACATCCACCCGTTTTAGGCCGGCGGTGGTGCGCATATAGACATAATTCTGCTCCACCAGCAGATCGCGGCCTTCCACCAGTTCCAGGCCCATCTGCCGGGCCAGAAAACTGTGTTCGTAATAGGCGGAATTAAATACGCCCGGCGTGAGGACAACCACATTGGGGTTGTCGTTCTGATGCGGAGCCAGGTATTTAAGGCTCTGAAGAAGATTGTGCGGATAATCCTCTATTGCCCGGACATGGGCACTTTCAAACAGGACCGGGAAAACGCGCTTCATAATGGCGCGGTTTTCCAGAACGTAAGAAACGCCGCTGGGTGTGCGGCAATTGTCCTCCAGCACCAGATATTCACCGGCTTTGTCACGAATAAGGTCCGTGCCGCAAATGGTGATATACAGCCCTTTGGGAACATCGACCCCCATCATTTCGCGGCGGAACATTTTGGCGCCGTAAATCAGATCTGGCTCGATAATGTTTTCCCGCAGAATGCGCTGCTGGTGGTAAATATCGTGGCAGAACATGTTCAGTGCGGTAATGCGCTGCACGAGGCCTTTTTCAATAGTGGCCCATTCCGCCGCTGGAATAATGCGCGGCATCAGATCAAAGGGGAAGATTTTCTCCACCCCCTGGGCGTCTTTGTAGACAGTAAAGGTGATGCCCTGGTTACGAAAGCAGAGGTCCGCCATTTTGCGGCGCTGTTGAAGCGAATTTTCGCCTAGAGCGTTGATGCGGTGAAGCAAAGCAGCATAATGCGGCCGTGTCTTGCCTGGGCTTTCGAACATCTCGTCGAAAAGCCCGTCCAGTTGATATTCCTCAAACATAGGAAGCCAGTCCTGCAAAATCGCATACCAGCCTCCGCCGCTGGAGATTATGCGCTATTGCAGGTGGTTTATGCAAGTTGAAGATCGACCGCATGCGATTAGATTCAAGACAACACCCATGTTCGCGAATATAAGCCGCATAAATAGGCGACTGCGCAAAAAGTGGCTTATTTTTATTTAACCTGCGCGTCATATAAGCGGACGCCTTTTCCGGGCGATGCCGCCCGGGTGTCGCTCCTATGTTTGGTCGTTACGTTT
>JAJZOA010000356.1 GCA_021852225.1 Planctomycetota bacterium | reverse complement strand
TTCCGATCTAATGTGGGGTCAATACAACGGGCCGAAGACAGCGGCACTGTGGAAATAAATTTCCAGTCGATGCCGTTTTTGCTGGCAAAATGTTCAATCGTGGCACGGCCCGTCCAGCTGGTAAAAATGCCGTGCACTTCCACCACAAACATTTGCAGTACTCCCTTTTGCCAGGCAAAACAGGGGGCCCACCACGTCACGTGCGCTTTCATCGGATCGCCGAGTCCATGCGGACCCTGACATATGCCCCGATACTTCCAGTGAATACCGTCCGGCGATGTCGCAATTCCAATGGCCGTGCCGTGGCACCACAATACGCCTGGCGGATGGCGCATGGCCGCCCGCCGCTGTGTGTAATACATCCACCATTGCCCTTTGTGATTTGTCCCTTTGTTTGGCATCCATACCACAAATGGGTCCGCCGCCCCATGCCAGACCGGATCGTCAAACAGCGGTGCCGGCGCTTTGGAAACCTGTATCCAGGCGGGAGGCGCCGCTGGTGCTTCCGCCGGGATCAGACCTGTTAGCAGAACCATTAACAGTGCGGCGGCCGCATAACTCACGGTGGTCTGCATGATGAATCTCCTTATAAAGCTGTCATGTCATTTACCGCGCCGCCCGCACCGGTTCGCCATCCACGGCCACGATAGTGCCCGACTGTATCGGTATCAGGCCGCCAGCAGTTTGCAGCAGCAATGCGCCCGCGGCGGAAAGGCCGGCCCCGCGACCGGTTATGGTTTGCCCAGCCGCGGATAATGTTACCAGACGGTCTCGCAAATAATCATCGCGCAATATCTGCTGAATGGCATTGTCCACTGTTGCGGACCGCGGTTCGGTGGCCAAGTCCCGCCATATCGTCTGAATTTGGTCCAGCAATATCCGGGCCACTTCAGCAGTGTCATATATTTGCCGTGTGCAGGCGGCAAGACTGGTGGCAAAAGCGGCAATCTGCGGTGGAAAATCCGCTGTTTTCGTATTTAAGTTCAGACCAATTCCGATAACCACCGCCTGTCGCCCGCCCGCGGATATGCCTTCACTTAATATCCCCGCCAGTTTTTTTCCGCCCAGTAAAATGTCGTTCGGCCAGCGAATTGTTACATCGCCGTGCGCCGCTCGGGCGTCCGGTAATCGCCGTATCGTGCGAATCACCGCAACGCCCGCAAGCAGGGGGGTTGCAGGCGTTTCCATTTCCGGTGCGCCGGCTATTACTGCGCTTAAATACAGGCCGCCTTCCGGACTTTCCCATGCCCGCGCGTGCTGCCCGCGGCCATGCGTTTGCCGATGTGCGATATGCGCGGAAAAATGACCGCAAGCTGGTATGTCGGGGCCTGCAGACACAATATCCCGTGCTTCGCACAGGGCTAAATTTTGTGTGGAATCCACAGTATCGTATTGGTGAATCCGCCACGGAATAACCGGGATATGCACAGGTGTTTCCATCCATTTCACCGCTTGCGCTGGGCCGGTTGCCGGCCAACTGCCAGTAATTTTCGCAGAACGTCGACATCATGCTGGGCGGTTTGTCGGCGGTGATTGGTAAGCCGGGAGTCCAGCAGAATAAGTCCCTGGAAATCAGAATCGTGTAATGCCCGCAAAACTGCCGCCGGTTCCATTTGTCCTTCACCCAGCGGGCAGGCCGCGACAGTGCGACCGATACGCTGCGCATCCGAGCAGACCCAGATAGCGATCTTGCCCGCAATGGCTCCAACGGCCTGGGATACGTCGTGGCCTGAAGCGATCAGCCGAAGCGAATCAATTCCGCCGCGCACACCGGGCGTGTTGGCGTGCGCCACCAGCCGGTTAATGGCCGCGGGGTTGCCGCCGCACAGGGCCAGAATCGTCCCTGTGCGATCCGCCAGTTCCGTCAGCACGGCCAGGGCTTGCAGGGTATCCGGATGCCAGCCTTCGGCCGGCACCGCCAAGGGGGCGGCAGCTTGCGAAGCGGGCCGGGGCGGCGGCTCGCCGATGTAAATGCTCACCAGCCGACAGCGAAAATCGTGAGCCAGCGCAATGGCGGATTCGCCCCGCTGTACCAGCCGATCCAGTGATTGAACTGAAAAAAGACCATCCGCTCCAGCGCCGGTTCGCAGGCAGTCCAACGACAATTGCCTTGATTTCAGCGTATGCAGAAAATGCCGCCGCGCGGTGTGACCCATGTCCGGGCCCGAAAGTATCGGGTGGTCCGCTCGGATCGATATGCCGGTTACTGCCAACGATGCGGCAAAATCAATTCCGGTGCGGATATCCGCATCCACAGCATCAATGGCTAAGCTTACTGGCACCGGCTGCGTATCAGAAGATTGCGTCTGTTGAGTCAGGGTCGCCATGAACTATTCTCCAGGCCGCTGCACCTGCCTATTGGCACGGTGTATTGCACGGCCTGTCGACTATTATGCGCGCTAACCAGTGCTTTGCCAGTATATCCGCCCAGTTGAGCGTTCGCCGGCGCTGCGGTAGGCTCTAGCGCCAAAAGGCCGACGGTTCGGCCTCCGCGGAAAATAAAAATGCGTCATTCGGGGCGGCCCGTCCCGCCGACGCCGGGAACCGGTTTGAGCTATGAAAAAGAATCGGCTGGAAGCGTTCTCTGATGGTGTCATCGCCATCATCATTACGATAATGGTCTTGGATTTGCGCATTCCGCACGGAACCGACGCCGCCGCTCTGGCACCCGTGGCACCCGTTTTGTTTAATTATGCCCTTAGCTTTGTCTTTGTTGGCATTTATTGGAACAACCATCATCACCTTTTTCATGCCGTGCATGAAGTAAGCGGGGCAATCATGTGGGCCAATCTGCATCTGCTGTTCTGGCTTTCACTTATTCCGTTTGTTACCGGCTGGATGGGGGAGAATCATTTTGCGACTTTGCCAACCGCGGTCTATGGGGTCGTGATGATGCTTTCCGCGATAGCCTACACAATTCTGCAACTGGCAATTATACGCTCACAAGGCACTCAATCGCTGCTGGCCGGCGCCATCGGACGTGATCGTAAAGGCAAATTTTCCATGGTGGCGTACGTAGCGGCAATCGGCCTGGCGTTTGTCAGTTCCTGGGTTTCAATTGCGATTTACGTTCTGGTCGCCCTTATCTGGTTAATTCCCGATACACGCATTGAATCCGCACTGCAAAAAAGTCCGCAAAGGGAATCAGAATAATCCCGACGCGTCGGTTGGGCGGGACTGCCGCCGGCTTATAAACTTGATAAACTCTCCGATGTGTGCATGATGTTTTCCATGAATCATCGCATTGCGGAAAGCCCGTTGGATGGTTGGGCGGGACTGCCGCCGACGGACGATGCCGCACAAGGAGATTTTGCATGTTATCCAGTTTTTCGCCGCCTGTATTGTCATTGGCGGTTCTGCCCCAGCCGGCTTTGCATTTAACGCTGCTTCAGGCCGTCCTTCTGGGCCTTTTGCAGGGTTTTTCCGAACTCTTTCCGATCAGTTCCCTGGGGCATATCATTCTGATCAAGGCATTGCTGCACTGGCATTTTAATTCCCAGAATAAAAATTTCCTCTCGTTTGTGGTGGCGCTGCATCTGGCGACGGCCGCCGCTCTGCTGCTTTATTTCTGGAAGGAATGGAAAAAAGTAATTCTGGCATATCTGGGCAGTGCCAAACGCATGACGTTTGTTTACGACCAGGACAGCAAATTCGCGTGGTTGCTGGTTGCAGGCACGCTTGTGGTAGGACTGGTGGGGCTGGTGTTTCAGAAAAAGTTTCGGCTGTTTTTTGACAACCCCCATTACCTCTGGCTGGTTGCCGTGTTTCTGATTTTAAATGGCGGCGTCATGCTGGCGGGCGATATTCTCAAGCGGAAGGCGGAACGTCAGGCCAGGGAAACGCAGCAGAAAAAGGCCGAAGAGCTTTCCTTCAAGGCCGCCACACTGGTGGGGGCAAGTCAGACCTTGGCGCTGTTTCCAGGCATTTCCCGTTCCGGCGTGGCAATTGTGGGCGGCATTCTGGCTGGCCTAAGCTATGAAGAAGCCTGTCGTTTTGCTTTTATGCTGGCCACCCCGGTTATTGCCGCTGCCGGATTGCTGAAACTTCCGGCGCTGTTCAAACCCGAAGCAAGGGATATTCTGCACCTGACTATTCCCGCAGCCATTGCCGCCGGTATTACGGCGTATGTCAGTACGCGGTTCCTGATGAAATATTTTGAGACCCGGCGTTTGCTTCCATTCGCCATCTATTGCGTGGCGGCCGGGACTGTATCGCTGGTGATCCTGTATCACTGATCGCCGGATGGGCAATCCTGCGGATTGTCCAGAACGCATTTCGACGCGTTCGGATATTTGGCTCAATCCGCGCCTGGTCAGAATTGTTTCAGCGTTCTGATGATGACCAAATGCGCGTGTTTGCCGCCTTTTGGTGAATAGAAGACGCAACGTGATAATCTGTTGCAGGGCTGAGCGGGTAACGGGTTAATAAAGCAACGCAGGCAGTGCATTTTACAGCAAAGCCGTTGGTGGCCGGCAATCCGGACAATCTGACGGGGGCACTGGCCGCGCGGATACCGGCAAACTGAATGGATTTGCCGGCAGCCCTTGAGGGGCTGGAATAACCAGAAGACTGCGGCGTTATTTCAATTGGCCTGAATTGGAAAAAGGCTTGAATACAGGGTCAGCGCAAGCGCGACGGCCACCACCCGCGGGCGGCCAGGGTGGTGGTTGTGTGGGTCTGGTTTTGCCTGAACCAGCTTGTTGCGATGCAGCCTTTTTACAGCCAATTTCACACACGCGGTTTGGCCATGATCGGCGTTCCCATGTGGCAGAATTTTGAACAGATCGGGCAGGCCATGATGACCCGCCCGCATATAACCTGGCTTCAGACGCACATTATTCACAAGGTACCAGGTAATCGACTGTTGTTCGGTGCGATTCCATTTGTGAATGTCGGTAATCGTTGGCAGGACTATGAAATAATTTGCGACAGGAAGCGCGTGGTGAGGGATGTGGTTATTCATGGCAGCGCCGGCATGCCGAAGGTGAAAATAACAAACCTGCTGGCGAATAAACGGCATTGAGGCTGCGGTCTGAATTTCGTGGAACCTGGCCATGGTCCGGAATGGCACAGCCAGTCAGGATTCGCGTCATTCTATGATCTGCAGGCGGCTATTGGTCTAAGAAACTATCTCAAAAGAGGGTTTTCCGTTACAATCATGACCGGTATTAAGAAAGGAGCCATGGATGGCCAAGCGTAAAAAAGCGGTGGAACCGCTGCCCACGATCTGGCGAGTGAACGATGAA
>JAJZOA010000175.1 GCA_021852225.1 Planctomycetota bacterium | reverse complement strand
CTTTAACTCCATGGCGAATGCCGGCATCTTTGACGATTGATTCGGCATCCAAAACGCGTTGACATATTGTCCCTCAACCAATAACCTACCTTTCAGACCAATGATTAAGGAGCTTACTGTGGCGAAACTTTTTTCAGACATTACCAAAACGATGGGCAACACTCCGCTGGTGCGGATTAACCGCTTGATCCCGGCGGGGCAGGCGACCGTTTACGCGAAGTGTGAATTTTTCAATCCGTTGGGAAGCGTCAAAGACCGCATCGGTGTGGCCATGATTGAGGCAGCCGAAAAGTCCGGCCAGCTTCGACCAGGTACCCACATTCTGGAAGCCACCAGCGGCAACACCGGAATTGCCCTGGCCTTTGTTTCCGCCGCCAAAGGCTATAAGCTGACCCTTTTCATGCCTGAAAGCATGTCAATTGAACGGCGCAAACTGCTGCGGATTCTGGGCGCGAATCTGGTGCTTACTCCCGCTGCGGAGGGTATGCCCGGCGCCATCCGGCGCTGCAACGAAGCGGCGGAATCTGACAAGAATTCAATTGTGGCCAAACAGTTTGAAAATCCAGCCAACGTGGAAATTCATCAGAAGACGACCGCCGAGGAAATTTGGAATGATACCGACGGCAAGGTCGATTGCCTGGTATCCGCCGTCGGCACCGGTGGCACGATTACCGGCGTAGCCAGCATACTTAAAAAGCGAAATCCGAAGTTCAGGGCAATCGCGGTCGAACCGGTCAATTCGCCGGTCATCAGCCAGTGCAAGGCCGGACAGCCGCTGAAACCTGGTCCGCACAAAATTCAGGGAGCCGGAGCGGGCTTTATTCCGAAAAATCTGGAAGTCAATCTGGTGGATGAAGTTATTCAATGCACCAATGAAGATGCATTCGACTGGGCGCGCCGTCTGGCCAGCCAGGAAGGCATTTTGGCGGGAATCAGCTCCGGCGCCAATATGTGGGCTGCCGCGCAGGTGGCGGCAAGGCCGGAAATGAAGGGCAAAACGATTGTCACCGTCATGTGCTCCACCGGGGAACGGTACATCAGCACCGCGATGTTTGAAGGACTTGATGTGTGACGCACGCGCCAAGGGCGGTCCAAACTTAATATATACATATATATAATTCAACGACTTGTTGAAACAGGCCGACGCTTCAACCGTCGGCCATTCAGCGCGCCGGGCAATACCCCGCTGGCCGCCAGATGACGCGTGCGGGCCGCCGGGCTCCACCCGCCATTTGGATCAGTGAGTCACCGCGCCGTCACAGGCCGGACCCACCAGACGGGCATATTTCGCAAGCGCCCCGCGCGTATACAGCGGGTCTTTGGGTTTCCAGGCTTTGCGCCGCGCGGAAATTTCTTCATCGGACAGTTCCACATCAATGGTTCCCTTTTCCGCATCCACAGTCACCATGTCCCCATCGCGCAATAAAGCGATCGTGCCGCCAACCTGGGCCTCCGGGCCAACATGGCCGATGCACAGGCCGCGGGTGCCACCGCTGAAGCGGCCATCGGTTATCAGGCAGGTATCGTAGCCGAGTCCCTGGCCGACAATGGCGGCGGTAACCGCCAGCATTTCACGCATGCCCGGTCCGCCTTTTGGGCCTTCATAGCGAATGATGACCACATCACCCTTTTTTATCTGCAATGACTGAACGGCCTTCATCGCCTCTTGCTCGCTGTTAAAACAGCGGGCCGGGCCGCGATGCTGCAGCTTCTTAACGCCCGTCACTTTAATGACGCACCCTTCCGTGGCCAGATTGCCGCGCAAAATGCGCAGACCACCCTGCGGACTGATAGCCCGGTCCACCGGAAGCACAACGTCCTGTTCGCCCGGAAGTTTGACAGCCTTAAGATTCTCCCGCATGGTCTTGCCGGTCACCGTCAGGCAATCCCCATGAATCAGGCCGTGGTCCAGCAGAACTTTCAAGATGACCGGTATGCCACCCACGCGGTAGACATCAAGTGCCACATAACGACCGCCCGGCTTCAAATCCGCAATGGTAGGCGTGCGACGGCTGATTTTTTCAATGTCCGCCAGTGTCAATTTGAGGCCAGCCTCATGCGCGATTGCCGGAAGATGCAGCGCAATATTGGTGCTGCCGCCGGTAGCGGCGGCAATGGCGACAGCGTTTTCCAGTGATTCACGCGTGATAATATCCATGGGGCGGATATTTTTTTCCAGCAGATTCATAACCGCACCGCCCGCGGCACGGCAGAATTCATCACGACTGGTTTCCACCGCCGGTGGAGAACCCGAACCGGGCAAGGCCATGCCCATCGCCTCGGCCACACAGGCCATGGTATTGGCGGTGAACTGTCCGCCGCAGGAACCGGCGGAAGGACAGGCGTTGCATTCAAGTTCGTAAAGCTCGGCGTCCGTCATTTTGCCTGCGGCGTGGGCACCAACACCTTCATACACATCCACAATGGTGACATCTTTGCCTTGAAATTTTCCAGGCAGAATCGTCCCACCATATACAAACACGCCGGGCAGGTTAAGGCGTGCCATGGCCATCAGTGTGCCCGGGAGTGATTTATCACAGCCGGCCAGCCCCACCAGTGCGTCGTAGCGATGGGCGTGCATCATAAGTTCTATGGAATCCGCTATTACTTCGCGGGAAATAAGGGAAGCCTTCATGCCCTCATGTCCCATGGCAATGCCATCGGACACCGCGATGGTGACAAATTCCCGCGGAGTGCCGCCGGCATCTTTAACGCCCTGTGCGGCCGCTTTGGCCTGACGGTCAAGGGTTATATTGCACGGCGTGGCTTCGTTCCAGGTGCTGGCGATGCCCACCCATGGCTGATGAATTTCCTTGTCGCCCAGCCCCATGGAGCGAAAAAACGCGCGCTGTGGCGCCCGATCAAAACCTTCCGTTACTTCCGTACTGCGCGGGCGATTGGTCACGTTTTGATTCTCCTGGCCATATTTTTCAAAATTGCCGGTCCGTCAATGGAACCGGTCCTGGCGGTTAACCGGGCCACGCCCGGCGAAACGCAAGGGTTATAGTGTACGGTGTCGGCGACGGTTTTGCAGCGCCGCGCGGCTTCTTTTTTTTTCATGAGCATGGCTGGGGTTTATCTTGGTCAGATTGGACGAATAATTTCGCAATAATGGCATGGCGACCGTGACCGCGACGAGGGTTTTAACCACGATGACGCGAAGGCGCAAAGTTTTTTTTCAACCGGCAACAAGCACCATGAAGGGACAACTGTTTTCAAGGAACAATAAAAACTCCTGACCGGAAGAAGGGTGGCGGTCGATGCGTTTTTTCTTGTATTGCGGATGGTAGATGGATATAAACAGGGCATTGTAAATGGGTATTCCGGGTTCGCGGTTTGATGGGTTTGGTTCAAACGGGGCCGTAAAATGGTCATGAATGCGGATAGCATAGAAAACGCGATTGGTCCCCCGTGGCCGGGCGGGCAGCATGCGTATTGGTTTGGCGGAACGGACGAGCCACAGAGATCACCGAGGACACGGAGTGTTAGTTGCGGCCGCCGGGGCAGCGGCAGCACGGATACACCGATCCGGCAATATGTATGGGGTGCGTATATTGATGAATGTGTCCAGTTGAACCTGCTGGTGGCCGCCGGGCCGCAATCAGTGCCTGCCGGGGCGTATTATTTGTTGCAGGATTTGCTGTACCGGGCTGCGGCGCTGACGAATTCCGGTGGCTATGTCGTAGAAGCATATGATACGGACGCCTACGGTAATACATTGATATATATCGATCCTGGCTCTGACGGCCGCTGGTTCACCGATGATGATGCGCAATCAGATTACGGTGCCAATGAAATAATCTATTGCGGCTATCGCTTCGATCCAGAATCGCAGCTTTATTACGTCCGCAATCGGACATACAGCCCGGTACTTGGCCGTTGGATTCAACGCGATCCAATCGGCTACAAATCGGGACTTAATTTATACGAATATGTTTACGACAATCCCACTGCGTACATTGATCCAAGCGGATTGCAGTCACCTGGAATCGCCTTGGCCGAGGCAATCGCGGGGGGTGACGTTGCAGAGGTAGATACTATCCTGGACGTATCGGGGGATGTTCTTACCAAGGATCAGATAGCGGCAGGACGAGCTTTCCTCGCGAAAAACGCGAGATGCATCGCTATTTACGCTGTCTACAAAGCTGCTGGCGCAAAATGTCGGAGCTGCGATACATGTACGACTAGAGCCGAAGCTGAGGCGAACGCTGCATGCTTTACCGCGGAAATTGCGGGGCGGACGCTCTACCTGAAATTGGGTTGCGATTACGTCCTCGCGGGGAGCATTGCCAGGGGGAGCAGGAATGCGGAGGTGAATCATGAGACAGAACTTGCGAATAAGGCCCGGGCCCTTGCAAAATGTGTCGCAAAGGCCGCGATACTCCATTGATAACGGAATGATTGATTCGTGAAAGCCAAAGGAAGAATATGATAGCCAAAGATATGGACCTGCTTAAGGCATTGTGGCACCGGTTGGTTGGGGGCAACTTTTCGTCAGAGCGACTCATCGGACGGATTCGACACGATGGTGGTAACGATGTTTCGAACCTTTCCGATGACGAGGTGCTTCAACTTATAGAAGGGCGTTTTTCCGGAAACTGGCGAGAGCCTGTGTTTTCCTTTGCGGAGTTACTTGGCTACTACGCGGTGAATTCGAATGATTTGTCCAATGAACAGATTGTCGGGTGGGTATTTACCGTTTTAATCCTGGTGGAGGCCATGGAGCGAGGCGATGCAGATATCGACCTTCTTTTTAACTCCTTCATTGATGGCTTCAGCAGGTTCCGCCACAAACTTCCACAGGAGGTATGGTTGTATATTTTTGCGCGTTTTTTCGCTTGTTCCGAGATATTCCACAAAGAGGCGAGGCGGAAGTCTTCGACGGAATTGCGAGCCACGCTCCGGTGCGCTACAGAATCCCTGGAATATTTGGTTGGAATTGATCCCCAGCGATATGCACGTATCGACGAGTTGATCAAGGAACTCACTGGTCGGACTTTAACTGATATCATTGGCGAATCTGATTCCTCGAGAGGAAAAGAGAAAGAATAGAGGCAGAGGCGGCCCAGCCAATTGGGGGGACGCTGATTTCCGTGATAGCGGCAGTTCGGATGATCGGCAAACGGATGGTGGCTGCAATTATGGTGATAGGGAGAGCAAAACAGGGACGGGATATTGGCGGCGTATTCTGGTATGAAAGTTTATCCGCCTCCGCTGTGGTCTTTTGCAATACATGACGATCTATGAACAGAAAAATAG
>JAJZOA010000215.1:3196-5268 GCA_021852225.1 Planctomycetota bacterium | reverse complement strand
AGCAGCCGGGCGCCGCGGCGGTAAAACAGCTGCAGGTCGTCAACAGAGCGGATTCCCGCTGCGCCTTCAATTAAAATCAGTATTTCCAGGGGCGCGGCGTGGCGATCAAGTTTTGGTATATAAATATAATTATGTGTTCGCCAGTTGTCGTAAATATCGAATTGGGCCAGACTCACGCGATGGGCTTCATCAGGATCTGACCAGCACCATGGTCCATCCACATTCTGGCCGTCAGCATCCGGCCCGCGCCGCTGCACAAAAATGGTGGCCGCCGCGCGGGTCACGCCTCCAAGCCGAAGGGACCTGAGCGTGACGGCGCCCGGCCCGCCGGGAGCATCGGGACCGGGTGGTTCGCGCAGCATATCGCGGCCATTCTGGGCCAGATAGGCCAAGTCCAGGTGGCAATCAAACCAGTGATGGGGGGGCACGGTGTTTAGCCTCCTGGCGGGCGGTGAAACCGAATTGCCGCGATGGGATCATTCGACCACTTTATGAATTCCAATGATGGGCACTTCGCTGCGATGCCCATTAAGTGCACTCGCCAGACCGCGAAGTGAAAATACAAAAAATGCGATCCATGCCACAAACGCCGTCAGGCCCAGCAATGGCGGCAACGGCGGAATAACCAGAGCGGGAATGGCCAGCGCCTGCAACGCCGCCCAGACAAATATTTCCGCCACAAACAGAAGAAATCCCTGATTGGTATGATGCCGTACAAATGGCGATGTACGGCCAAAAATCAGCGGTACCAGAACCAGCGGCCCCATGTAGGCCACGGATGCAAGTGCCCTGTTTTCACGAATGTCTTCCGCATCTGCCAGCGCCGCGGCCGCGGCGGCTTCCGCTTTGGCGGCGGTTTCGGCAGCATTGGGGTCTCCGGCGGGGGCCGATGCGGTTTGCCGCACATTGCGGTCCGCCGCTGGCGATGTGGCCGGCCCGGACGCAGTTGCGGGCTGGACAGTTGAGCTTGCCGCCGACGGCGGCGTCAGGTCATATTCATCGTTGGGGTTAACGGGTTGCGGTGTCATGTCAGCCATGAAGCGGGTCCTTTCCGGAATTTAACCTGAATCAGGTTTAAATAAGTATACCGCTGACTGCTTTGGGAATCGAACGCGCCGTGCCCCGATGGACAGGGGCACGGCGGAGGATTTGAGCCTTGGGCCGGTTCCGCCGGTCCTGAAAGGATTTACGGGCTAAGTTCAAGGACGCGACCAATCGGCCCTGCGACATCGTGTGCGGAATCAGCGGGGCATTTTCTGGAATGCTCTCCGGCGCAGCAGCGGCACAAGGCCGATGAGTAAAAGTGCGGATGCCGGTTCCGGAACGGGCGTCAGTCCGAGTAGGCCGTTGGGCTGGTCGATGGTGACCCAGTTAAAGGGCGCGGCGTTGATCTGGCTTAAGTCGGTGGTGGAACTGGGTTCAAAAAAGTTCATGCCCAGATCGCCATCCAAAGTGAGGGATTTAAGGGTGGTTGGATCCGTGACGGTGACATCCTGCACCAGAACTGGTGCGCTGTTGAAGGAAATAGTGGTGCCTTCTGTGGTTTGCAGCGAAAGAGAATCCAGGTAAAAGCCAGCTGCGGTGACCAGCGCTCCGCCAGCGCCGGAAACAGAAATAGTGAATTGATTGGCCAATGGTTGGCCGGTGACAGTGGAAATAAGGGAGGGGTTGTTGCTTTCATAAGTGCCGGCGGTATAGGCGACACCGAGCTTGGCAGCCATGGCCTGAGAGATAAAAGAGGCCGCCGCGCCGGTGTCAAAAAGGAAGCTGCCAGTGGCGCTTTTTCCGTTGAAGGCAATCGTAACTCCGGGGGGGCTGTTGGCCTGTGGTGTACCGTTAAAGGCCGCAACAGGGTTGGCTCCAATAAACGGGTTATCAGCCAGTGTTGGACCGGTGGCACCGGTAGGGGTGGTGGAAGTGAACTGTGCGAATGAGGCGTAACTCATCTGCACATGATATTTCGTGGGTACAATCCCCGGATTGGTGTTAATTGTGGCAGGCGCGTACGGCGTGTTGGGGCTGTAAATATAGGTTTGAGTTTCGCCCGGATTGGTGAGGCTGGCAAAATTATT
>JAJZOA010000215.1:0-3186 GCA_021852225.1 Planctomycetota bacterium | reverse complement strand
GGGCCGATATCCATAACCGTTACATTGCCCTGCATCACCGGTGCCCCCATGATGTCAATTGGACCCGTCAGGTAGCTTAGTGGATTAGGCGATTCGCTAAGTTCCAGTTGCACCGGGCCAATGGTGTTGCCGAAGGCGTTTTGTGGTGGCGGCGTTCCTCCCAGATTCTGATCGGTATTTATACTGAAAGGTGCTGTCGCCAGATAATAAGGCGTCGAAACGTAGTAGGGATTGGTTCCGCCGATGGCGACATCATGAAAAACCACCGGCGATGCGCTGGAGCCACTCGCTGTGCTGGTTCCCAGGCCCAATGCGTTCCAGGTGCTGTTGGACAGCAGAATGCCGCTGGTACCGGAATCCAGAAAGGCTTGAATGGTATAATATCCGCCTGATGTCGTAAGATCCGGGCCGTTGGCGGTGGATCTCAGGACCGCGTTGATTTGCGGTTGATCCGCCGCCGCGGGCAGAACACCGTTAATGTTGAGCGTATCGGCGAAGGCGGCTGCCGGGAGAGTGGCAAGTAGCAGCACGGCCGCAGGGGGCAACAATTTACCGCAACCCAAAAATAAGTGGGAAATTTTATCCGCCATCGTTATGTACTCCGCATCGCCAGAAACTTTCGACAACTTAAGTGAAGGTAAGTATATTATAGCAAATCAATCTGGCCTTCGGATACCGGGGCGGGCAATATTATCTGACAGCGTCTGGTGGGGCGCGGGCTTCTGCTTAGTAGATGGTGTAAAAACGACTTATTATGGGACCAGTGGTTTGTCGCGGCAAAATTTTATGAAAACTGTTTCACAAATGACACACTTGGAAACGCCGGGATTACTGGTCAACCCTGACATACTGTTGTGACAGCGCTCGGCGGCTTAAAAAATATTGGCTGTCAAGCTGACTGTTGGCTCTGCGAAAGGACGGTGCGCCCTTTGTATGCGCGGGGCACCGATGAATAATCCGCGCCCGTTGGTCGCGCAGTTTTTATTCATGCGGATATACCGCAGTTGCCCGAGCGGTTATTGGCCGTTGGGGAAGAACCAGCGAACGACCGGCTGTTCCATGGCGATATCTGCGGTAACCGTACCCGCGCCCTGGCCCACCTGCGGAACGTTATTGTATTCCGCGCCGGGGACCAGTTCCACATGGCCATCCCAGAAGCCAATGTTGCCGCCGCCTTCATGTCGGGTGGTGAGTTTGTCCGTGGGATTAAACGCTGGCGGGTCAAGCACTTCATCATTGAATGACGATTTAGTAGCGGATTCTTCAAGAAATACCGCGAATTTTGGATTGGTGATCGTGGCCGCCCGCATGGGGTAACCCCACGGTGTGGCGGGTGTGCCATCTGGATTGGAGCCGAAAATAGCCGTCAGCGTTCCCGATTGCGAGTTCAGAAGGGAATTGATCGAATAGCTCCAATACCCGCCGCTGCCTTGCGGCCCCACTTGCACGGTCTGCCAATTGCTGGACATGGTAAGGGCCTGAGGATTGGTGCGGTTTCCCAAGTCGGCCGGGCACATGAAAATTCTGGCGAAGGAATTTACTGCCGGATTTAGACTTGGCGGTGTGGAACCGGCTGCGGTCCCGCCAGTTCCCGATCCGCTTCCGCCACTGGTCCCTCCCGCCGCGGCGGCATATTGACCCATGGGTGTTTTGCTGAGGAACGGGTACAGCGCGCCGAAGGTCAGTTTCCAGTCTTGGGTATTGTTCCAGATTTGAGCAGTGGCGGCATCTTGCGGATCAGATGCCCCCGCACCCTTGTATGGCGCATATCTTGCCGGATGCGGGAACAGAATGCCGTTAAGCGGGAAGAACCCGTCGTTTGTTTGCACATATTCCTGAAGCGTAATCACAAGCTGGCGTTCATTGCTGGAACATGCCACGGTTTCAGCCTGTCGTTTAGCCGTGGCCAATGCGGGCAGAAGCAGCGAAATAAGAAGCGCAATGATTGAAATCACAACCAGCAATTCAATTAGCGTAAAACCGCCAGCACGTTGGGTGCCGCGGGTGGCCGAGATGGTAGAAAAAAACTCTTGCGCCACGGTTTGACGGTTGCTCGTGTTCATAAGGCTCTCCATGAATCCAATCATTTTTCGTTTCACTCGAGCCGGCCCACACAGCCAGCTACGAGCTAAATTTTTATCACTGTCTGGTACTACACCCGATTCAGTGTTTCGGTTACCGGGAATTAACTCCCTTCCCCCGATTCTAACGCTTCGATATTGCAATTGATGCAAAAACTTTAGAGGTTCAGCGGCAAATCGACGATTTTTCGTTTATGGGGCGTTTGTTTATGATTTTATTCGTAAAAGCGGAATAATTCTGTTCGGGTTTTGTGCGACTGTGCAACCATCGAAAGATATGCCTGCATAGTGCCCGAACTGGCATTAAAGTATACTCCTCTCGCCTCACCGTGATACATTTACTCCGGTAGATTTTGCCATAAATTCGGCCTTTTATTGGGGGTTCCAGCCGTCGTACATGAACTGCGAACTCCCTGGCCATTGCGGCTCACGCAGCTCAGCAACAAGGCGGCCATGAAAAATTGCCCAGTCCAGGCGGATCCGCAAAATCAGTGATACCGTCAAGATTGTTTCCGCGCTATTTGCATCGCAGCTTGGTGCCTCGGTCAGGTCCGCGTTTGTGTGGTTGTGCGGCGCGGTGAAGCGGGATAAAGTGGCCGCTTCCGGTAACACAAATATTTTGGGTCGACCGAGGAATTCGCATGCCCACCGATACGACTATTAGCGACGTGCGCGTAAGGGAATTTCCGGGCGGTGTGCAATATATTTTTCCGCCACAAAAAGTGGTTCTATCTCCATGGAAATCATTGGGGCCTATGAAACATGCAATCCTGTACTTCGCGCTGGCGGCAGGAATCTTTTTTATCAGTCAAAGGCACATTGTAGATACGGCTTTTATTGTAAAGGCTGGCATCGTGCTGGTAGTGGCCTTGGCCAGCATTATCAGAGCCCAGGGGCGGCGCTTCTCACCGGTGTCTGTGACCATTCGATCTGCGGCTCTGACCATAAAACAAGGCAGCCGCGCGTGGGGAAAGCCGATCAGTCTGGATCGAAACGAACTAATTGACGCGCGGCTTTCGCCGGCCGCAGATGATAAGGGTAATTGGCTTTTCGCGGTCAGGCGTACGACGGGCAAGCCGCTTATTCTTGTCCGTGGCGACCACAG
>JAJZOA010000264.1 GCA_021852225.1 Planctomycetota bacterium | reverse complement strand
CGCCAGTGCTGCAACGGTTATGCCCGATGCTCTGATTGCGTTTTGGCGGCCGCGTGATTGCTCTTTGCCGAGTGGGGCGTATCATAATCAGAAGTCTCATGCACTTGGCCGCGCGGCTGGGGGCATGGAACCAGCAACATGAATCCGGGGTACGCGGTGACGGCAAGAATCGGCATTATTGGAGGGTCAGGGCTGGGAGATCAGTTGCTGGCGACCGGGGATGGGCAGGCGGTGGAAATACAAACGCCGTTCGGTCCGCCAAGTGCCCCGGTCATTCTGGCGGAATGGCAGGGCGTTCCCGTGGCAATTCTTTCGCGGCATGGTCCGGGCCATTGCCTGAATCCGACGCAGGTGCCTTATCGGGCAAACATATTCGCTTTGAAACTGGCCGGTTGCCGCTGGATTTTAGCCAGTGGCGCGGTGGGCAGCCTGGACGAAGCGATTGCCCCACGTGACCTGGTCCTTGTGGATCAGGCCATAGATCGCACCGTTCACCGCGCTCGAACCTTTTACGAACATGCGGCGGTCCATGTGGATTTTGCGGATCCGATTTGCCCGGAACTTCACGCGATTGTGCTTGCGGCAGGGGCAGATTTAGCGGAGCGTATGGAGATTCATCCACAGGGAACGTACGTGTGCATGGAAGGCCCGGCGTTTTCCACGCGGGCCGAATCTCTGCTGCATAAAAGCTGGGGTGGAGACCTGATCGGCATGACCCTGATGCCGGAGGCGAAACTCGCCCGCGAAGCGGAAATTGCTTACGCCTCCATCGCACTGGTCACAGATTTTGACTGCTGGAAGCCGCACCCGCGGGGCATGCCTTTGGGGGAACTGTTAAAGGAAATTATGTCGCATCTGCAAGTTGCGTCAGAAAATGCGTTGGAACTTATGCGGGCCGCGATTCCCGCAATCTGGGCGACGCGTGATCGCGAATTCGCTTCCCAGCGGGCGCTGGCGCTGGGGATATGGTCGGATAAATCCCGGATACCAGCCAAGGACCGCCTTGAGCTTGCGCCATTATGGGGGCGATATTTCCAGAAATAACGCACCCCCACCCCAGCAGGATTTTATGGTATGGAACCATTCATGAAATTCAAACGCAGTCAAATGTCGGCGGGGCACCGCAACCCGTGGAAATGCCAGTCTATCGCGCGAGCCGGGTTCGGCGCGGCATTGGCGCTTGCGATCGCCGTGGGTGTTCAAGCGCAACAGTTGCGGATTATGCGCGGGCCGATGATCGCCGTCCCGCCCCCGGCCGCAACCGGCGCGACGAAGGCCGGCCAGACTGCCACCTTTTCCCGTATTCAGGTCGATGATTCGTTTGGCGCTCGTGATATGCTGCGTACCGCCAATCATCTGGTAAAAAGCGGCCACGTCGCCAAGGCCGTCCGTCAATATCAGAAAATTGTCCAGCAGTTTGGCCGTAAGGTTATTGCCACCGGCCCTGATTCCTACGAATCCGTGGAGGCATATATCTGGCATCTGGTGGTGCGGCTGCCGGCGGTGCGCCAGGGAATGTACGATCAGCTTTATGGACTGCAGGCCAAGGACGCCGTGGCGCGTGCTGAAAAATTCGGGTCGATTCACAGCCTCATGTCTGTTGGCCGAAGCTTTTTTCCGGCCACCGCGGCGGCGGCCGCTTTGCGGCTTGCGGCGTCGCGGCTGTTTGAGCGCGGCTCATTTGCCGCCGCGGCCCGAATATGGCTGAGTCTGATGCACCATCCGGCGATGCGGACCCAGCGCCCGGAACTGCTGGATCATGCCGCGCTGGCGGCGTGGCTGGCCGGGCAGGACGCTCTGGCCCGGCGACTGGAAGGGGAACTTAAACAGAAATATCCCCAGGCGCTGGGCTTGGTGAATGGAGCGCCGGTGAATCTGGTGAAACATCTGGCTGCAGCGCTTGTCCCCACCGGATTGCGGGCAGGCGAAGTTCGCGGGCGAACGCGACGTTGGATGACATTTCAAGGCAACTACCGCCGGAATAAAATTCCGGATTTTGATACCGCGCCCAGCGCGGTCATGTGGCAGGCTCCGATCAGTTCGCTGAATTTTGTCGCCCCGCCTGGAGGGCCGGTGAATGTCGCCTGGCGGAATTCGCTGCAGCAGCGGCTGGCGCTTTTCGGTCTGCGGATGAACCATCGGATGCGAAGCCCGGCGGGAATCATGTTTTCATTTCCCACGCGCAATGGCTCAACGCTGTATCTGAATACCATGGGACGTGTGCGGGCCATGAGCATTGCATCCGGCTATGCGCAATGGCGTTATCCGCGCGGTCATCTGCCCGCTGCGCGGGCGAGCGGCAATCTCAATACGTTGCTGGACAGTCTGGATCATTTTTCGGTGGCGGTTCAGGGTCGCAATCTTTACGCGATTATCACCAATAACAGCGTCACGCCCACACCGTTTTATTATTCCCCCTATGGTCAGGCTGCGGCAACGCGGCTGGTTTGCCTGAATGCGCAAACCGGCCGTCCGAATTGGAGCCTCCCGGTGGCGACATTGCTGGGCGGCAGTTCCGTGGCCGAGGCAGTCTGTTCACCTATGGTCACGTCGCGCAGCGTTTACGTGATTGTTTCATCCATGCAGGCCGGTGCCGGCCAAACAAAATTATTCCTTGTTCGCATTGTTGCGGCAACGGGATTCGTGCGACACAGCCGTTATTTGTGCACGGTAACCGGCGCAACTTACAGCAGCAGCCCGCTGGATATTATCCCCGCCATGGCTGATGGTATGGTGTATATCGCCACGGGAAATGGCGCGGCGCTGGCGGTGCACGCCGCCAGCGGCAGAATTGCCTGGCTCACACTCACGTCACTGGCGCATACGGCCCAGGCAAATGTCGGCTGGGGTTCCGTGCCCCGCCAACTACCGTGGAAAATCAATCCCCCGATTGTTTACCGCAACAATCTGATTGTCGTGGATAACAACAATGGCGAACCGCCGAGCACCGGTGTAAGAATTTATGCATTTAACCGCTGGACGGGCCGGATATCGCGGCGGTGGCGGCCCTCCCGGCTTTCCGGAGCCTTTTTGACGCTGGGTGTCAGCCGTGGAAATTTGTTTACCGTGGGGCGCCGCGTGGATTCCGTGAATATTACGTCCGGCAAAGTGATATGGAAGAGCCAACCGCTAAGCCAGTATGGTGAACTTCGGGCCAGACCTTTCCTGACCCGGCGGGTGGTGTATCTGCCACTGGATAAGGGATTGCTGAGAATCAGCACGCGAACAGGAAAAACCCGCGATTTTGTGAAATGGCCGATGGCTGGCGGCGGCCGACCGGGGGAACCGGGCAATTTGCTGGTAACCCGGCACCAGGTGATTGTGGCCAACGACCAGATTGTAATGGATTATTCCCGCTGGACCGATGCCCAGCGGTATCTGGTTCGGCGAATTGCCGCCGAGCCTGGAAATCCGCTTCCCAGATTAACCCTGGCGGAAGTGGCTTATCGCACAGGGCACATGTCGATTGCTCGTCATTCGCTGGCTGATGCGGTAACCGCGCTTGGGCCGGCCACGGCGGCATCGGCCATGTCATCGCGCATTTTCGCCGTCAGTATCAAGTTCGGCCGCAACGCGCGGAAGTGGACTGGAGCGGCGGGCGCGGATGCGGCGTTTTTTTTCAATCAGGCCCGGCTCTCGGCCCGGTCACCGCGTCAGCAGGCATTGTGGCGATACGATCTGGCTCGTTATGACATACAAGTACGTAAAATCCAAACTGCGCTTCATCTGTTGACAAATATTCTGTCGGATCCGGACCTTAGAAAATCGCCGCTGCGTGTCGGCAACAACACCATGCTGGCCGGCGCAGTGGCTCGCATGGCTATCGATCGGGATATTATCCGGCCGTTCGGCCGACCCGTGTATGCCGCATTTGATCAGGCTGCGCTAGCCCTGCTTGCACAGGCGCAAAGTGGAACGGGAACTGCTGGCCTGTTCGAGATTATTCATCGGTATCCCAACAGTGTGGCCAGCACGAACGCGGCGATTCTGCTGGCGGGGCGACTGCGGGCTGAAAAAAAGTTTGCCAGCGCAGGACGTGTGCTTCTGGCGATGCGCAGCGGTTTGTCCACACCTCAGCAGAAGGCCTGGTGGCTGGGTGCAATGGCCCGAAATACCGCAGCCCTGGGCCACTGGAATGCGGCACTTTCGCTGGCCAATTATGGCCTTATGAGCTACCCGGTGCCGGTGGCCGGTCCAATGACTTCGGTCATGGCGACCAATTTTGCCGGCATTGTGCGGCAACTATCCTCTGCAGCGCCGGCCGGGGCGTTGTTCCACCGGGCGAAGCTTGATTATGGAGCAAAGGCCGGTTTTGCGGTGGCCGACCCTATTCGCGGATCGCTTCTGATTCCGTTACAGCGGAATCCGGCATGGAACCGTTTTGATTTGTTTTTGGTGGCGCATATCAACAGTTCCGGCGTTCGCCTGCGGGCCTGCCGCAGCGCCACAGGAGATCGCCTGTGGACGCTGCGGCTGCCTCAGGAACAGCGCATCGCGCTGCTGGGTTTTCAAAACCATCTGGCTGTACTTCTGACGCCGAACCGCATTCTGGCGGTATCATGCAAAACGGGAAAAACAGTCTGGAGTCGCCGGACCGCAATTCCCTTGGTCCGGCCGAATATGCCACCACCGGGCGCGTTCGCAGCCCGTCAGATCATGATCGTAAACAACGGAATGCTGTTTAACGGACAGGTGATGATCGCCAACGGTTTCGGCGGTAATCCTATGGCTTCGTTTGCCATGCAAAGAAACTTGGCGCGGCGGCTGTTGCTCGCCTATGAGCGGGACCTTGGGCCGCATTCATTTCAATTTGTCAAAATGATGCGGGGCGGATTGCTGCTTGAACAGGCCAATACACTGATGCTTTTTTCGATCAGCACCGGACGGCCTTTGTGGAAGGCACCGGCCGCGGCCGGCGGCATCGGCGAACTCATTAATTGCAATCGCATCGGCGACCAGGTCGCACTGGCGTTTAATACGCCGATTAACACGGTAAAACTGCTGGATTATGCAAGTGGTGCGGCGGCGGGACTGATGCGATTTCCCAACCATGATTATCTTTTGTGGATGGGTGTCGGGCCGGCCGGAACGCTTTACCTTTCGGGCATTAAAGCCGCCATGGCCTGCAACCCGCAGGGAGACTTAAGCGCCCGGGTCTGGGAACTGCACAAACTGGGCGATCCATTTCCCATGTCCACATTGCTGACCACTCGCGGGATAGTGCTGCCGACTCTGCATGGCATTGAATCCATTGACCGGGCCACGGGTGTG
>JAJZOA010000169.1 GCA_021852225.1 Planctomycetota bacterium | reverse complement strand
CAGATTCCGCGCGCATTTCCCGCTGGCGGTCCTGTTGCTGACCAGCAGGTGCATGGCTGATGCAACTTTTGCACCTGCAGCGCCGGGGCGTATCCCACCTGCGCCCGTTGCGGCGGCAACTGTCGTCAGAGCAGCCACAAAGCCAGCAGCTGCCAGCGGGACTGAACCGTCCGCCGGCAGCTACGATGACACTTTGGAAGGCGGCCTTCTTGGATATCGTAAAGTATTGACAAGTCATGGCATCCAGATTGGCGGCTTTTATCTGAACGACACCAGTTGGAATCTAATGGGGGGAATTAGCACGCGGAAAACCATTAATCGATCGCTTCTTGATCTGGAAATGAAACTGAATACCGATCCACTATTTGGCTGGCGCGGTGGAAAGCTTGTGGCGAGCGTGCGATTTCATTTTGGCCCCAATGGCAATAACCAGCAGCTTGGCTCTATTCAGGGATACAGTCTTATTGATTATAACCCGCCGGCCACGCAGTTGTATGAATTGTACTATCAACAGGCATGGCTGCACGGCAATTGGAAGTTGCGTGCAGGCACCATGGATGCCAATGCCATTTTCGACATTCCAGCGGATGCCGCGATTTTTGTGAATCCTTCGGCTGAAGATGCACCACTGTTTCTGCAGCCCGCCCCGGCTTTTTCCGCGCCAGGACTGGCAAGCATTTATCAGATCACACCGCAAACCACGCTCATGGCGGGCATATTTTATGATGGTCGGTTTCATCCCACCGCTTTCGATTCCTTTTTAAATGCAATCGAACCGGTCAATCAGCCGGTGGGGGCTTTTTTTACCGCTGAACTGGACCAGAATTATCAACTTGCATCCCGTCAGCCGGGCACCATCGCCATCGGCGGCTTTTTTAGAACGGGACATTTTTCCACGCTTAGCGGCGGCACGCAAACCGATGCGGGTGGCGGCTATATGTTTATTGATCAAACCCTTTGGCAAACGACGCATGCCGTCCACAGACTGGCGGCATTTTGCAATATGACGGGCAACGATCCACGTGTCAGCGAAATTGATGCTTCCATTCAGTCTGGCCTGCTGGCAACCGGTCTGATTCCTGGCCGCCGCAACGACCAGTTCGGCCTGGGACTGGATTGGGCACATTTAAGTTCCCGGGCGCAGACACCTGAACCCTATGAAATGGTGTTCGAGGCATTTTATGCCTTTGCACTGGGGCGCGGCATTGTGTTGCAACCAGATGTTCAATACTTCGCCAATACCGGTGGCGGCGTATACCCCAATGGGCTGATTGCGATGATCAGAGTAAATGTGAATTTTTAGGGCTTGAAGGTCAGATAATGGGTATATCGAAAATTGTACAATATGATTTCGCCACAAAGCTGACCGAGCCACGTTGTTTGCGGTTTCGCCCGACCTTACCCTGCCCGGTCACCGAAATCAGGCCTGTGACGACGAACCACGGCGACGCACCAAACGGTACTTTCCGTAGAGACGCGGATATTATTAAGTCTCGGTTGCAGATATGCTTCTGAAACCGTATTGATCAGCGCGGAGAAATATGAACACCATGAACAAGTCATCCACTAATCCTCGAATTGCCATCGTCGGACTGGGCAACTGCGCCTCAACGCTGGTACAGGGGCTGAGCTATTATCGCCGCAGCGGCCAAACCGTCGGCCTGATGCACCCGCACATAGGAGGCGTGGAAGTCGGTGATATTGAAATTGCCTGCGCGTTTGACGTAGACAGCCGCAAGATAGGCCAGCGCGTGGCGCATGCGATTTTCGCGGCACCGAACAACAGTCGCATTTTTGAATCGGAACCGGAAGACAGCGGCGCACTGGTTCACGCCGGCCCGCTGAGTGATGGCGTGGCGGATCACTTACGAAATGAACACAATCCACAACATGTGGCGGTAGCCGCGTCAGCCACCACCGGAACGTTGGCACAAGTGGTGGATATTCTGACCGCCAGCCGCGCCAACGTGCTGGTCAATTACCTGCCGGTGGGATCGCAACAGGCAACAGAGCTGTATGCCGAGGCCTGTTTACTGGCTGGCATCGGAATGGTCAACTGTATTCCGGTCTTTATTGCTAGCCAGTCCACCTGGGCGCAGCGTTTTGCCCATGCGGGACTGCCGCTGGTGGGGGACGATGTAAAATCGCAATTCGGGGCCACCATTGTTCACCGGCAACTGATGATGATCGCCCAGCAGCGCGGCATCACCGTGGATACAAGTTACCAGTTAAATGTGGGTGGAAACAATGATTTTCAAAATATGCTGGAACGCGGGCGGCTGGTCAGCAAAAAAACCAGCAAGACCGAGGCGGTGACCAGTCAGGTGCGCGGCGGCATGAAGGCGGAAAATATTCATATTGGCCCGTCGGATTACGTTCCGTTCCTGCATGACAACAAAGTCTGTTATATTCGGATGAATGCCCGCGGCTTTGGCGGCCTGCCGATGGAATTGGACCTGAAGCTTTCCGTGGAAGATTCGCCCAACAGCGCAGGGATTGTGGTGGATGCGGTCCGCTGTGCGTGGCTGGCCCAAAATCGCGGTGAAGGCGGCGTGCTTAAGCCGATTTGCGCGGCACTGATGAAGCATCCACCTGAACAGATGACAGATCAGGATGCAGCCGCCGAAATGGACGCCTGGATCAGTGCCGCAGGATAGCGTCGGCCTGTCTGGTGGGCTGTCTGACTGCCTGAGCGTGCAGGCCGCGGAAGGCGTAGACAGGCATTGGAATGTGGGCAACCCGGGGGCTGTAGCTTAAATCCCAAGAAAATGACGTACCTCGACCCGGCTAAAAATGCCAGGTCGGGCCGGAATTGCTGATTGATTGGCCGCAAACCGGCCAAATGCAAGGCGGCGGAGGTGAAAGACCAATTCGTAAGCTCATTAAAGGTGGTGCGACGCCGCCCATGGCCCATTTGAATCCATGCCTGCGGGCACGGGCCATGGCAAATTTATGGTTGACATTCCCGGCGTGCGCGATATTCTTCACGTTAAGAATGGCGGGTAGAGGTATTTTGCGCTTGCAAAATGCCCGACGAAGGTTGACTGTTTTAATATCGCGCCCGATAAAGCGCACGGAGTTTATTTTCATTCCAAGGCGGTTTCAGGAGTCCGATCATGCGTAAGATTCTCGGTCCATTGGCGATTTCCTCGGCCTTGGGTTTAACAGCTTCGCTAAGTCTTGGCGCTACGCCGGCTTCTTTGACAGTGGGTGCCACGTTCGCGGGTGGATCGTATGGCCCAAACGGAGCAGCCGGAAGCGCCAACTACGTGCAGGTCCAGGATTTTCCGCCGGATATGGCGGGTGCCGTCGGTGGCAGTGCAGGGGCCAATTATGCCATGCAAATCATTAACGGCTATGTCGGCATGTGGAGTTTGACCACCACCAATACCACCACCACGCCAAGTCTGGTCTCTCAAATGACTGATTCCGCATTCTGGACGAATGCGGGCATTACCATTGGGGCTTCCAACGTGCCGTTTGATCCGCGGCTTGTCTACGACTCAAATTCACAACGTTGGTTCGCAACGGAAGACAGCTTCAGTGCCTCGGGCTACGCCAACGATATTCTTTTGGCGGTATCTAAAACATCGAATCCAACTCAGGGTTGGACCGCATTTTCGATTCCAGGTTCGCTGCCGAATGCGGGCGGCGGTTATACCGGACCGGGCACTTGGCAGGGAACAACCTATGGCGGAGGCACCGGCACGTGGAATGGGACAATCAACACCACTGGTGCTTGGCAGGGCACTGTGGGCGCAAGCCCCGCTCATGGTACTGGCGCCAAGGCTCCGGGCGCGAAAGCCGCCAGCGGCAGCGGTTATTTCGCCGATTTCCCGACACTCGGCGTTTCTCCTGGCTATGTGACAATTGGGGCAAATCTTTATCCGGCAGGATCCGGTAATGATGTGGCCAGCGCCGGTGCCGGCATCACGATCATTTCCATTCCCAAAACGGCGCTTTTGGCTACTACGCCCACCACCACCGGGCTTGCACCCTCGTACGATTTAAATCCGACCACTTACGGCTTTACGCCGAATGCGGTCAACGATATGTCCACCGGCACCACCACGCCAGGCACGGCCTACGTGCTGGGAAACGGCGGCTATTCCGGCGTGCAGCAGACCACAATTACCACCCTAAATAATACCCCCACAGTATCGGCGGCGACTTACACGACCTTCAATGAAGTTGGCCAGACGGTGCAGCAGCTCGGTCAGCCCGGAACCGCCCACACGATTGATGGCGGCGACAATCGACTTTCATCGAGCCTCAACCTTGTAAGCATAAACGGCACACCTCTGATCTGGGGAGTTCAGACCATTGGTATTGCCGGTCCAAATAACACGGTAGTAGACGGATTGCGCGTGTTTGCCGTTGCGGCCGGCAATAACAAGCCCGTTGTGGACCAGATTTTCACGGACACCGCCAATCCGTCTGAATCCTTGGCGTACGGATCGCTGGCGATCAACAGCAGCGGACAACTTGTGCTGTCTTTCAATGAAAGCGGCACAGCCAATGGACAGTTTGTCGCCATTCGCGCCGTGGCCGGCACCTACAATTCCTCTACCAATACCATTACCTTCGGAACACCGCAAACGTTGAAGGCAAGCACTACCGATTATTATCTGCTTGATACTCAGGACAATCTGAATCGCTGGGGTGATTACAGTGCGACTGTCGCCGACCCCAACAACGCTGGAGTTTTCTACAGTTTTGCGGAATATGCCAACGGAGCGGCAAGCTGGGGCACGCAGATCAGCCAATTGACCTTCGTACCCGCAACAAATTCCTTAGCCAGTCCGTCATTTGCAATTACTGAAGTCCCGGAACCTGTCAGCGTCGCACTCCTATGTGCAGGCGGACTGCCCCTGCTTCTGCGACGTCGCCGCATGGCCACCCGGTAACGCGAAGCGCGCAACCCAGTTTTACCTGTTTGAAAGCCATCGCGCGTGCGGTGGCTTTTTTTTCGCATAACGGTGGCTTTCTGAAATTCAAATTCCGATTCTCCGATTTTTTCGCCCGCAGGCAAAAAAATAGAGCAGGTGATTTTTGAACAGGATATCAGGAGAGCACATACGGTCAGGACAAAAGACTTGCTGACGCACGCAAGGACAGCGCCACCTGCGGTCTACTTTCGACTCTCTACTTTTAATCCCAGAGCAATTTTGGAGCAATTATGGCCTTCGCCTCTGAAAGGCTGAGCCGGGTAACCAGCATTTTTTTGCCAAAGGCAAAAATAGAGCAGGAGTTTTGAGAGAGTAGATAGTAGAGCAA
>JAJZOA010000243.1 GCA_021852225.1 Planctomycetota bacterium | reverse complement strand
ATCTGGATATGACCCGTGCGGCACATGAGCTTCCCGAACTGATAAGCAAAATCGGACCAGCAAAGGTTTTGTCTCTTGGACTGATTGACGGTCGGAATATCTGGCGGGCGGATCTAGCGGCAAAAGTTGAACCGCTGACCCTGGCTGTGCGGGCGTTGGGGACGCAAAGGGTAATGGTGGGACCTTCCTGTTCGCTTATGCATGTTCCCGTGGACCTGTATATGGAACCTCGGGCCGCCGATGAGCCATTCACGTGGATGGCATTTGCCCACCAGAAGCTGCATGAAATTGTGGCGCTTAAAAACGCTGTGGACAGCCCGAAAGCCGCAACGGCGGTATTTGCCACGGCCAGCGCTGCCCTGGCTGCCCGCAATATGGCTGGCGGCGTGGTCAATCCGGCGGTGCGCCAACGCGCTGCAGCGGTCACGCCCGCGATGATGGAACGTCACAGCCGATTCAGCGTCCGGAAAGTTGCCCAGCAGGAGAATCTGAATCTTCCCCTTTGGCCCACCACCACTATTGGATCGTTTCCCCAGACGCAAGAAGTGCGCCGCGCCCGTATGGCATGGCGGGCCGGAACCATGTCTCTGGAAGAGTACAACGCATTTCATCGGAAGCAGATTCAGGACGCGGTGGAAATTCAGGAAGCCATAGGTCTGGATGTGCTGGTACACGGCGAAAGCGAACGCACCGATATGGTGGAATTTTTTGGCGAACAGTTGACCGGCTTCCTTACGACCGCCAACGGCTGGGTGCAAAGTTACGGGTCCCGCTGCGTTAAACCGCCGGTGATATTTGGCGACGTTCAGCGTCCGGCGGCCATGACGGTGGATATTTCCGCCTATGCCCAGTCGCTGACAACCCGGCCAATGAAAGGCATGTTGACCGGCCCGGTAACAATTATGCAATGGTCATTTGTGCGCGATGACCTGCCGCGACGCGAGGTATGCCGGCAAATTGCCCTGGCCATACGCGATGAAGTGATGGATCTGGAAAAAGCCGGCATCCGGATAATTCAGGTGGACGAACCGGCGCTCCGCGAAGGCTTGCCGCTGGCGGCAGATCAGCGGAAAGAGTACCTGAATTGGGCGACGGAATGTTTCCGCCTGGCAGTTTGCGGGGTGGCGGACAGCACCCAGATTCACACACACATGTGCTACTGCGATTTTAACGACATTATGCCAGCCATTGCGGCGCTGGACGCGGACGTGATTTCCATTGAAGCGGCGCGCAGCGGTATGGCGCTGCTGGCGGCGTTTCGGGAATTTCGCTATCCGAATGATGTCGGGCCGGGCGTCTATGACATTCACAGCCCGGAAATTCCAACCGTTGAGGCCATGGCCAATCTTCTGCAAATGGCCGCGCGGGTGGTGCCGGCGGATCAGCTTTGGGTGAACCCGGATTGCGGCCTGAAAACGCGCCGGTGGGACCAGGTGAAGCCCGCACTGATAAATATGGTGGCCGCCGCAGCGGAAATCCGTAAACAAGCCGAACCCGACGCCATAAGGAGTAAGATATGGGCCACGTGATAAATTCCGGACAACAGACCACTTTGAACAAGCGCGTCACCAACCGCGACGGCACACGTTCGCCGTTCGACGCCGGGCGAATCTTTTCCGCCATACTGCGGGCGGGGCGAGCCACCGGTGAGTTTGGAGATGAGGCGGCAACGCATCTGACGCAACAGGTTATTGCCAATGTGGAACAACGGATACCCGGCAATTGTCCAAATATAGAGGATATTCAGAGTGAAGTGGAAAGCTGTTTGCTCGCGGCCGGTTATCTGACAACGGCCCGGGCATACATAGCCTATCGGGAACAGCATCAGCGACTTCGTCAGGATCGGGAAGTAACGATCAACGCCACGGCTTCGGTCAACGAATATCTTGGTCGACAGGATTGGCGCGTGCAGGCCAACGCAAACCAGGGTTATTCGCTGGGAGGCCTGATACTTAATGTCGCGGGCAAGGTGACCGCGAATTACTGGCTGGGTCATGTTTATCCGGAGGAAATCGGACAGGCCCATCGCGAGGCGGACATACATATTCACGACTTGGACATGCTGGCCGGGTATTGCGCAGGGTGGTCGCTTAGAACGCTGCTTACGGAGGGTTTTAACGGGGTTTCCGGTAAAGTGGAGGCGTCGCCGCCCCGGCACCTTTCCAGTGCTGTTGGACAAATGGTTAACTTCCTGGGCACGCTGCAAAACGAGTGGGCCGGTGCGCAGGCATTCAGTTCTTTTGACACCTATCTGGCACCTTTCGTCCGCAAGGACGGCCTGTCCTACGAAGAGGTCCGACAAAATATCCAGGAATTCATCTATAACTTGAATGTTCCCTCCCGATGGGGCAGCCAGACGCCCTTCACAAACATTACCTTCGACTGGGTCTGCCCCGAGGATTTACGCACACAGTCGCCGGTTATTGGCGGCGAGGAGATGCCTTTTCATTACGGCGACCTTAATGCCGAGATGGCGTTAATCAATCGTGCCTACATTGAAGTAATGACTGCGGGCGATGCCAGGGGACGTGTCTTTACCTTCCCCATTCCCACCTACAACATGACCAAGGATTTCCCATGGGACGATGAGAATGCAAATCTGCTTTTTGGCATGACCGCCAAATATGGATTGCCCTATTTTCAGAATTTTATCAATTCCGAACTAGAACCCCGTATGATTCGCTCCATGTGCTGTCGCCTGCAACTTGATCTGCGTGAACTCCTGAAACGTGGCAACGGGCTTTTCGGAAGCGCGGAACAAACCGGTTCCGTGGGAGTGGTAACCGTGAACTGCGCTCGGTTGGGTTATGTCCATAAGGGAAATGAGGAGCAGTTGTTCCGCGAACTTGACCGTCTCCTTGAACTGGCGAAAAACAGCCTTGAAATTAAACGCAAAGTGATTCAACGCCACATGGATGATGGACTTTTCCCATATTCCAAGCGTTATTTGGGCAGCCTGCGGAATCATTTCTCCACCATTGGCGTCAACGGCATCAACGAAATGATACGAAATTTTACCAACGACACCCACAACATCACCACCCAATGGGGCCACCAGTTCGCGTGCCGTCTGCTGGATCACGTCCGCCGTCGCATACTTGAGTTTCAAGACCAGACCGGTCGGATGTACAACCTTGAAGCCACCCCCGCTGAAGGAACAACGTATCGCTTCGCCAAAGAGGACAAGAAAAGATTCCCCGACATTCTCCAGGCCGGCGTGCCGGATAAACCATACTATACAAATTCCTCGCAGCTTCCCGCGGGGTTCACGGATGACCCCTTCGAGGCACTGGAACGGCAGGAGGAACTGCAGGCCAAATATACGGGTGGAACGGTTCTCCATCTCTACATTGGAGAACGCGTCTCCAGCGCCCAGGCCTGCAAGCGTATGGTGCGCCGAGCGCTGGAACGGTTCCGCCTTCCGTACATAACCGTAACGCCGACATTTTCCATTTGCCCGACGCATGGGTATCTGGCGGGTGAACATCCGTTTTGCCCAATCTGTGACCGCGATCGTCTTGCGGAGAAGCGCCAGAGAATGAAAGCTTGAGTCAAAGCAACTTTAGGAGTATGAAACATGATCACCGCAACGCAACCTGTTACGCCCCTGGAACTGATTACTCTCACTGATGATGAGCGCCAGTCCTGTGAAGTGTGGACACGGGTGATGGGGTACCATCGTCCGGTGGCATCGTTCAATATAGGCAAGCAGGGCGAACATCAGGAACGACGGTTTTTTAAGGAACCGGCGTTACATGCCTGTGTTAAATGACGGCTTAAAGATCGGCGGCATGACGCCACTTAGCACAATTGATTTTCCGGGGCGGCTGGCCACAGTGCTTTACACGCAGGGCTGCCCGCTGCGCTGTCGGTATTGCCATAATCCGGAACTTCAAGCCTATGGGGAGGCAACATTAATCCCGTGGCAAAAAGTGTTTCAATGGCTGCTGAGACGCCGCGGACTTCTTGACGGCGTGGTTTTCAGTGGCGGAGAACCCGTCACACAGCCACGCCTTGGTGAGGCACTGGCCGCGATCAGACAAATCGGCTTTGAAACCGCGATTCATACCGCCGGCGCTTCGCCAGATCATCTTGTTGAGCTTTTGCCGCTGCTGAACTGGATTGGCATGGATATCAAGGCTCCATTCGATCGTTACGCCGTCGTTACGGGCGTTGTCCACAGCGGCGAAAAGGCGCGTGCGTCCGTAGCCGCCATATTGGCCCATGGCGTGGAACATGAATTCCGCACCACCGTGCATCCGGGACTTTTAAGCACTGAAGATCTTCTTTCGATAGCGCGCACCCTTCGAAGCCTGGGCATTAATCGCTGGGTGCTGCAGGAATTCCGGTCCCACGGTTGTACGGACCGGGAACTGCTTGACCAGCCATCCCGTCCGGTAACCCCCGAAGTTCTGGCCGCCCTGCGCCAATTTGTCCCTGATATAACGCTACGATAAAGCCCTGCGAAAAAGGCTGCCATATTCTAAGCCGGAGTTTTGGCGAGAAAATACGTTAACTCGTGGTGAAATAATGACTTATACCAATTTTCGACTTCCCGGCACTTAAAACAGACTCCTCGAAAATCAGGGAAATTTGCGGTATTTACATGGGAACACTACCCCGCGGAAAAACCATACCCAACACCCCTCAAACGCAATACTATCAAGGGTTTTCCCTTACGGAAATGAAATTTATTGGACTAAACTCCGGTCTAAGCGGTTGTTGTGCCGGCCCAGGTGCGCCGTGCAAAGGCGAAGTGTTCCAGCGAGTGCAAGTCTCGCCTCCGGTAAATGTCGTTGCGACCGGAAAGCGATCCCAGCGGCGGTGGAAGTAATGAAGCTGCCGGAGTTTGGAAGACAAGTGGCGGCATCAGGCCGCCTCGTGAATTGACAGGCCGTAATGAAATGAACATCGTTGAAATCGTGAGATGCTCCCGTCACACTTTGTGGCGTTTTTGTGGCGTTTGGTATTGCGACAGCCTGCAACGCTGTGAGAAAATAAAAATCCGATCACTTGCAAAACGCACTGTTTTCGCGGTATTATTAACTTCGCCACAAAGGGAATTGCAACGGACCGAGAATCCCACTCTCTCCGTTAAAAACCGTAGGCCGATTAAAAACCCTTGTTTAACAAGGGTTTTACGTTTCAGCCGGTCTGCACGTTTAGGCGCTGTCCCAAAACTGTCCCAATCCGATGCTGGCGGTCATCCATTCCAAATTCACCAAATTCACGATTTTATGGTGTATTTGTGTTCCGAAAGGCCAAAGGCCGCCCACCGATAC
>JAJZOA010000026.1 GCA_021852225.1 Planctomycetota bacterium | reverse complement strand
AATCATCCCTTTTTTCCGATAATCACCGTCGCCAGACATTGATTGCCCCAATAACATCCGCTGACGCGTGAGGTACGCTATCAAAATCAAACTTGATATACATGGCACTCTATATGAATTTGCCCTGCGTCGGCCGTCGGCGCGTCGACTTGGCGTGGCAATTTTTCCGGGCGCTCCTGGGGGCGCGTGGGTCCTCACCTGCATCGACCGCCGAAAACGCCCCACAGCTTGGCCAAATAAGCCCCGTTTGTCGAAGATTGTGAGGCTGCCCGGAAAAATTGCACGCCCCGTCGGCCGGCGGAGCCGCCCTCCTTGGGGGGTAGGGGAATGCAGCTGCGTCAATCAACCGTCTCGACAGCTAGGCAGTGCAGGGAACGGCTCAAGACCGTCGAGGATAGCCGCAATCCAGCAACGGCCCCCGATCCGTGAGAAAATTGCAGTCCCTTTTCTAAACGGGGCTGGGAGCCGGCCCCATAATTAAAAGCGAAGACGCCACCAATGACGGCCAACCGTTTTCCCAGATATTGACCTAGTCCGCGTGGCTAAAATTTAATTTAAGCCAGCCGACCGAACGCAAATGCGAGGGCGATTGGCTGGCCCGTTTCGGCAAATTACGGCGCTGCGGATTCGCGAATTTGCGATGGCGTCTGCCCCGTATGTTTCCGCAGCCAGCGGCAAAAATAGCTGACTTCCAGAAACCCACATTTACGGCTTATATCGGCGACCTTAAAATCGCTGTGTAAAAGCAGCGATTGCGCTTCCTGAAGGCGAACCTGCGTCAGATAATCCTTCAGAGTCACGCCGGTACTTTCATGAAACATGCGGCTTAATGACGCACGATGATAGCCCAGCCTGGTGGCCACCCGCTTGGCGGAAGTGTCAGGATCGGAAAATTCCTGCTCAATAAGGTGGCGGGCCTGACTGATGACCGAATGTACTTCCGGCGCGCGAATGGTGTTGGCGATATCGTACCAGGCCTGTATTGCCAGCAGACTGGCGCGGCGACGTCCCTGAATGGTATGGTCGCTTAGCGAATCCATCATGGTGTCAATCACCGCCAGCGGCGCGGGACCAAACGGATACACGCCTGCACGCAAATTCAATTGCAGAACAAACGGTTCGGCCAGCGGGCCATCAATCGAAAACCAGCACATTTCAACAATTTTGGAAACCGCCCATATCTGATGCGGCATGGAAGGGAGATACAATGCAAAATCGCCGGGCTTTATGGGCACACGCCGGCCCCCTACGCCCATCAACGCCTCTCCCTTTATCAGCCAATTGGCCAACACAATGCGCTTGGACCAAGGCGGCTCGAAGCGGCCGCGGCTGATTTGCGAGTGCTGGGCGGAACGCAGCGCTATCGGGATTCCATGCGGCGGTTCATCCTGCGGGCGCGTGACGGCTCGACCATCCAGCCGTTTGGCAAAAGGCTCCTGCGTCTGACTGATAATCGCCTGTGAAGCCATGTCCGCAATCCTGTCGCTATAAATTCCTGTTCAAACCGGACGGATTCCAGGCCGGCCGTTGCATGAAAAAGGGCGACAAAAACACTACTATTCATACACCGGGTGGCGAAATCTCCGGAAAAACAACGCCATTGGCCATATCGACATGGCCATGCAATCCGACAAAAGGATAATAGGCCGTAAAAACGATGCATGCAAGCGTTAACCGGTCACCGGCGGAACGAAGAAAGAGTCTGTTTATTTGACCAATAAAACTGCCGCCGGCCCGCCCGCGCAACAAAACTATAACAACAGGCTACATTTGTACAATTGAGTAGTCGACGGAACAGTGGATAATATCATCCAGGACATGGCGCATTGGTTCGGATAAATCCGAACGGCAGGCTTGCAGAAATAAAGGGCTATAGCCGCATGAAAAGCAGTGAATGCGCGGCTTTTGCCTTTGCCGGAATTTAGTTGCAATCAATTCGCCGCTTTGGCCGCTGTGGCGACGCGATGCCGCCGTGAATAGGAGCAAGGGTGGCCGCTTAGACATCTCTTACCAGGTTTCCGGCAATTCGCTGTGGGCTTTGCACCGCCCAATAGAGACATTTCACCCTGCATGAGGCCAGGAAATCATGCGACAAAAGTATAACAAGTGGTCACAAATATACTCTAGATATGCTGAAAATGTCGGGTATACTTCCTTTAAGTTGATGACGTTAATGCCATACGAAGGAAAACGTCACAAGTTGCACAGGCCGGTCGATTCTTAAAACTGGCCTTGAATGAGTTGAAAAAATCAGAGGCGTTCAAACTTTTCCTGATTCTGTCCCGCGTCTGTTCCGCCGCTCTTGAACGGAACATCGGAATGGTGCAAAAGGTTTGACCGTCGGCGCGAATACTAAATTAAACGGGTCTCGATGGCTGATGCCTTGTCGGTGTTGGTGAGCGTTGAGATTGAGCCTGCCGAAGCGTGTGATACACACGAATTATCGGCGCCCTTTTCTGGAGGAGTTTCCTATGGTACGTTCGCAGCGGAATCAAATGATGCTCAACCGGCGCAATCGGTTGCTTGGTTGCGCCACTCTGGCGGTTGCTCTATTGGCCGGTTCGGCAATGCTAAGCACGCGCCCAGTTGCGGCAGACACACTCGTATACACTGGTGCCACCAATGGCAACTGGGACACCACCGGCACCGACCTGAACTGGAACGACACCACCACCAGCACCAACGGCGTCGCCTATACCGACGGCTCAGCTGTGCAATTCACCGGTGGTGCCACAAACCTGGCCCTGACAGTCGGCACCGGTTCGGGCGTCAGCCCGGCTTCCGTCGATTTTATGACAGGTGCGGGCAGCTATTCCCTGACCAACTTTACCGGCGATGTATCCGGAATTACCGGTGCCACAGCGCTGAACCTTGATACCGGCTACACGGGCACCGTGACGCTGAAAAGTGCCAACACCTTCAGCGGTGGGACCAATCTGAATGGCGGCACACTGATCTCGGGCACCAATCCAGGCACTGGAACTATCTCATTTAATGGTGGCACACTCGGTGATTCGGGAGACATTACAAGTAACTTATATGTCGCATCGGGTAACACCGGAAACATCGTCATGGAGCAGACCAATAACTATGACACCCTCGGAGGCAATGCCCTGAATTCGGGTACACTTACCGGCGGCGGCACATTGAACATCAACGCGTTTTACGTGCGGAATAATATCGGCGGTGACTGGTCGGCCTTTACTGGCACGGTCAATGTTTCCGCCGCCAGAAATGGCACGGACCTCGGTTTCAACGGTTTCGAGGACAGCCTTGCCGCTGGCAATTCTAAGGGTAACGGCGGATTCTATCTTAACAACGGTACGTTGAATTTGAACGGTACTGCAACCGACTCGTTGACCTTCTCGTACCAGAACGAACAAAATAAATCCACCCTCAATGGAGTAAACGCGGTAATCGGCGCGCTGACCGGAACCAAATACAGCACATTGGGGGGTTACTCATATGGAAGTTCCCCGACGCACGCGCTCAACTATGTCATTGGTACCGCCAATACCAGCACCACATTCGCAGGTACGCTGGCCGGAGTCGCCGGTCAGGTAAACCTTTACAAAGTCGGGACCGGTTCGCTGACGCTGACCGGCGCTGATAATTTCCAGGGAATCACTGAAGTCAACGGTGGCTCGCTTGTAGTGGACGGGGCATTGGGCGTCACCGCAACGCCGGCGGGCACCACGGGTATCACGGTGGATGCGGCCCTGACCAAAGCCACAACAATGGAGTCAGGACTGGCTTTTGCAGCCGGCGCCGGCGGGACGTTAGCCGGCAATGGAACCCTTGGCAACGCTTCATTTCCTATTACCGTGACCAACAACGGAATCATTGCACCTGGCGATCCGGCCGTCAGCAGCACCGGCACATTATCAGTCATAGGCAACGTTACCAGCAATGGCGCATTAAACATCAATGTCGGCCCATCCAGCGCCAGCAGTCTGCTGGCAATAACTGGAAATCTGACGCTTGGGCCCAGCAGCGCCTTGAATTTAACAGGTCTTACCGGCAGTTTTGATGGCAGCGTTTATACGATCGCGAGTTTCACCGGAACCCTGAGTGGAACCTTCGCGACCATTAGTGGATTGGGGGCCGGTTACACGGTCAACTATAACGCCAACAACATTACCCTTTCGGCAACGGCAACCCCCGAACCAGCTACCCTGGCCCTCTTCGGCGTCGGCTTTGCCGGCCTGCTGCTGGCGGGCCGTCGCCGTGGTCGCGTATCTGCCTGAAGAAAAATGGTTAACCCGGCCGCCTGACCGTGCGTTGCGGCAGGCCGGCCGGTTTTAAATTCTTATGGCTTCGCACCGTCTCCTTTTTTGGAGGATTTCTTATGCGTCCCTTTAAACCAACCCGTCGCAGAGCGTTTACACTCGTCGAGCTGCTGGTGGTGATATCAATCATCGCCCTGCTTATTTCGCTGCTGCTGCCCGCACTGGCACGGGCCAAATCTACCGCAATTAGTATTCAATGCGCGGCAAGATTGCGATCCATGGGACAGATGACCGCTGAATATACCGCCAGTTTTGACGGCATGTATGAGCCTGCGGGCATTGATTACAATTATTATGCCTACGGCGAATGGGCCAATCTTCTTTTTTACATTCAACAGGGGACAGGCAAGCTTTCCAATGGCTATTCGCTGCTCCCCAACAATGCCGCAGCCATTTTTGGCAAAGTGTATGAAGGTGGCCGAGCGCCCCTGCTTCCTGTCGGCATGGCGCAGAAATGGGCGGATCTATTCCAGGATCCAGGGGATATTTATCACCCCTACAACTGGGAATTGGATTACGGTTGCAATCCGTTTGTAATCCTGGGCTACGGCAGTACACGCCACAGCGGATATACCCAGTGCCTGCACACCACGTTTGTGGAAGATCCTGTCAATGTCATTTTGTACGCGGATGCCACGCAATATGGCTCTTATGGGAACTACCAGTTTAACTGGGGCGGCCCCAACTACATCACCGACATCAAAAATGCCGAAGCCAATAACACCTTCGTTTTAGACGGAACCATGAATATGGCCGACCCTATTATTGGCGGGGATGTTGACGCGCCAGGCGGTTTTCCGCCCATCACCACACGCCTTGGCATGCGGTTCCGCCATAACAACCAATTCGGCGCGGTGGAAGGCACAGCCAACGCGGTATTCTGTGATGGCCATGTGGAGGCAATCAAAAACGATGGCATGAAGCCTCTGAATATTATTCCCAATCCCGACGCCTACTGATGGTCGCTAGATCGGAACAAAAAAATCGCAGGCCGCGTG
>JAJZOA010000346.1 GCA_021852225.1 Planctomycetota bacterium | reverse complement strand
ATCATCATCTGGTGCGGCAGGGCACGCGGACGCGCATCGGCCTGGTGCTGGAAACAGGCGAAGCCCGCGAAGTGCATCATCATTGCATGTTGATCGGCTACGGCGCGGACGCAATTAACCCCTACCTGGCATTTGAGGTGCTGTGGAATCTGCGGCTGGAAAAAACGGTTGATTCATCGCTGGATGATGAAAAGCTGGTTAAAAACTATATCAAGGCCGCGGGCAAGGGTATTCTGAAGGTCATGAGCAAAATGGGTATTTCCACGCTGCAAAGCTACAAGGGTGCCCAGATATTCGAAGCCGTCGGTCTGTCCCAGAATGTTATTGACCGCTGCTTTGCCGGAACTGTTTCCAAAATTGATGGCGTTGGCTTTGATGTGCTCGCGGCCGAAGCAATGCGCCGCCATGCGATTGGTTATCCGGTAAACCCCAGCGATGTGCACCTGCCGATGCTGCCGGAAGGCGGTCAGTATTCGTGGCGCAAAAACGGTGAACAACACCTGCTGAATCCGGAAACCATCGCGCATTTGCAGGATGCCGCCCGAACCAATTCTCGCGAGGCCTACGCCCGCTATGCCCGGCTTATCAATGAACAGGCCGGACATTTGTGCACGTTGCGCGGGTTATTCAAGTTAAAACCGGCGGATAAGCCGGTCATGCTGGCGGAGGTTGAATCGGCGGCGGACATTGTGAAACGGTTTGCAACTGGCGCTATGAGCCTCGGTTCCATTTCCACCGAAGCACATGAAACACTGGCCATTGCCATGAACCGGATTGGCGGAAAATCCAACACGGGTGAAGGTGGCGAAGATGCCCGCCGGTTCAAACCGGATGCCAATGGCGATTCCCGCCGCTCAGCTATTAAACAGGTTGCCAGCGGTCGGTTTGGTGTGACAATCAACTACATGGCCAATGCGGATGAACTGCAAATTAAAATGGCGCAGGGTGCCAAACCGGGTGAAGGCGGTCAGTTGCCAGGCCATAAGGTTGATCGCTACATTGGCCAACTGCGGCATGCAACGCCGGGCGTGCAGTTGATCAGTCCGCCGCCGCACCACGATATTTATTCCATTGAAGATCTGGCACAGCTTATCCATGATCTGAAAAACGCCAACCCATCCGCCCGGATCAGTGTGAAACTGGTAGCGGAAATGGGTGTGGGCACAGTGGCCGCGGGAGTTTCCAAAGCCCACGCGGATCACGTGGTGATTGCCGGTCACGATGGCGGTACGGGTGCGTCCCCGCTGACAAGCATTAAACACGCCGGTACGCCTTGGGAACTGGGGTTAGCCGAAGCGCATCAGACTCTGGTGCTTAACGACTTGCGCAGCCGCATAGTGGTGCAGGTGGATGGTCAGTTGAAGACCGGCCGCGATGTGGTTATCGGGGCATTGCTGGGGGCCGAGGAATTCGGCTTTGCCACTGTTCCGCTGGTAACCATCGGCTGCATCATGATGCGGGTCTGCCATCTGAACACCTGCCCTGTGGGCATTGCTACGCAGGATCCGGTGCTTCGCGCGAAATTCGCCGGCAAGCCTGAATATGTCGTGAATTTCATGTTCCTGCTGGCGGAGGAAGTCCGCGAGCTGATGGCCTTTATGGGCTTTCGCACATTCAATGAAATGATTGGCCGGGTGGACCGGCTGGAAGTGGATGCCGCGATTCAACATTGGAAAGCGGAAGGCCTGGACCTGGCTCCAATTCTTTCCCCGGCGGTAAAGCTCCATGAAAATGTGGAAGTTTATGCCACCAGAAAGCAGGACCATGGGTTGGACCTTGCGTTGGATAATCAGATTATCAAGCAAGCCAGGGCCGCCATTGAAAATGCGACGCCGGTGAAACTTGAATATCCGATTAAGAACACCAACAGGACGGTGGGTACCACACTTAGTCATGAAATTGCAAAGCGCTATGGTGAACTTGGCCTTCCGGAAAAAACAGTTCATATAAAGCTTCGCGGTTCGGCTGGGCAAAGTCTGGGCGCGTGGCTTGCACGCGGGGTATATATTGAACTGGAAGGTGACGCCAACGATTACGTCGGCAAGGGCCTTTCGGGTGGCATGATAGCCGTATATCCGGATCGGGCGAGCACTTTTGTGCCGTGCGAAAACATTCTGATCGGGAATGTGGCGCTGTACGGGGCAACCAGTGGCAAAGCCTTTTTCCGCGGAATGGCGGGTGAACGGTTCTGCGTGCGAAACTCCGGCGCTTCGGCGGTGGTTGAAGGCGTGGGTGACCATGGTTGTGAATACATGACCGGTGGCCGAGTGGTGATTCTTGGCGTCACAGGCCGTAATTTTGCAGCCGGTATGTCCGGCGGCGTAGCCTTTGTGTACGATCCGGAAGATCAGTTTCTTCCTCGCTGCAATCTGGCGATGGTGGAACTGGAAAAATTAACCGATGAAAACGATATTGCGGAACTTAGAACCATGATTGAAGAACACCGTGCCGCGACCACCAGCGCCGTGGCGGAAAGAATTCTCAAAAACTGGCCCCTGGAACTTGCCAGGTTCCATAAAGTTATTCCAACGGATTACAAACGCGCCCTTCAGCAACAGGCTCGGCAATCGGTGGCTGCCATGCAGGGGGTGCCAAATGGGTAAGCCCACCGGTTTTATGGAATTCTCCCGAGAATTGCCGCAGGATCGTTCCGCCAAGCTGCGCATTCTGGACTGGAATGAATTTCACGACCATATGCCTGACCCCAAGCTGCGTCAGCAGGGCGCCCGCTGCATGGATTGCGGTGTGCCTTTTTGTCAGAATGGCTGTCCGGTCAATAACATTATTCCCGAGTGGAACGATCTTGTTTACAAAGACCAGTGGAAAACCGCGATTGAACGCCTGTGGAAAACCAATAATTTTCCTGAATTCACCGGTCGCGTCTGCCCGGCACCATGTGAAGGTTCTTGCGTGCTTGGAATCAATGAGCCGCCGGTAACCATTAAAAATATCGAACAGTCCATTATCGACCATGCCTGGGCCAGCGGATGGGTCGTGCCCCGTCCACCTTTATCCCGCACTGGTAAAAAGGTGGCTGTGATTGGTTCGGGGCCGGCGGGCTTGGCCGCCGCCGATCAGCTAAACAAAGCGGGACATCTGGTCACGGTGTATGAGCGGTCCGATCGGATTGGTGGCCTGCTGATGTACGGTATCCCGAATATGAAGCTGGATAAGCGCCAGGTGGTAGACCGCCGCGTAAAACTGATGGAACAGGAAGGCGTGACATTCATTACTGGTGTGCATGTGGGGCAGGATGTCAATGTTCATGATCTGCTGCGGCAATTTGACGCCATGATTCTCTGTTGCGGGGCGACCAAGGCTCGCGATATGCTCGGCCACGACCGGAAACCAATTCCCGGCCGCAATCTGGCGGGCATTCATTTTGCCATGGATTTCCTTCATGCCAATACCAAAAGCCTGCTGGATTCTGAACACGCCGATGGAAAATTTATTTCCGCCAAGGATAAAAATGTGGTTGTCATTGGTGGTGGCGACACCGGCACGGACTGCATCGGCACTTCCATGCGGCATGGCTGCCGCGGGCTGGTGAATTTTGAGCTGCTCGCCCAGCCTCCGGCGACGCGCGCTCCAGAAAATCCATGGCCGCAGTGGCCGCGGATTTACCGCGTGGATTATGGCCACGATGAAGTTCGCGCCGTTTTTGGTCAAGACCCGCGACAGTACAGCATATTGACCAAAGAATTTCTAGGCGATGATAAAGGCCATGTCCGGGCGGTCAAAACCGTGGCGGTGCAATGGACTGGAGCCAATGGCAAGGTTGCCATGACCGAAGTGCCTGGTTCCGATCGCGAATGGCCTGCGGACCTTGTGCTGCTGGCCATGGGTTTCGTTGGGCCGGAAGAAACACTGGCACGGCAATTTGGCCTTAAGACCGATGATCGCTCGAATTTCAAGGCTGATTACGGCAAATTTGCCACTTCTGTGGAAGGCGTTTTTGCGGCTGGCGATTGCCGGCGCGGGCAGTCCTTGGTGGTCTGGGCTATTAATGAAGGCCGTGGCGCGGCTCGCGAATGCGACCGTTTTCTTATGGGCGCAACAACGCTGCCATAAAGGAATAGAACTCGCGTTGACGGATAATGCTCCGGACGATATTCGGAGGATCGCGTTTCTAAACGCGAACGTGTGATCTATTCCGACGCGACAAAACCTGTCCGCAAACAAATTGTAAGTCGACATCCGGACCTGTTGTGGGGGCTGCGGAACACGATGTTTGCACCATAACGCCGCGATTCGTACCCTGATAAACGTGCTATTGATGGTGGTGCTGCATATACCGCTGGCGGCCATTATCCGGTCTTTTGCCGGACGGCCGACGGAGCAAACCGGGATGTGTGGAGTCTGGCGGTCGATTGTGCGGGCCGACATTGTCGTACGGTCGGCCCTCAGGCTGCAGTTGCGGATGTTGCTCTGATGAGAAAAATGGCGGCTATTGATCCGCGATAGTTTCCACATCAATAAATACCGCTGTTTTTGTCAATCAAATGTGCGGAAATTCAATCGTGTGATGCTAAAACAGCGATCCTTGTCCGCAAGGCCGCCGAAATGAATTGCTGCTGAGCAATGGTGGTCCGCTGAGAATTCCCGCCTTCATGCACGCGATGCGGAACAGTCCATTCAACTGATCGGCAAAAATGCCTCGGCCTTGCATTCGCGAGTGAAAACTCGGATCGTTCAGTTTTCCGCCGCGCATGTCGCGAATTCGTGAAAGAACTTTCTCTGCGCGGTCGGGAAAGTGAACTTTCAGCCAACTGACAAACAGGTCTTTGACCGCGTAGGGAAGTCGTATGGGCGTCATATAGGCAAAAACTGCGCCCGCTTGCGCCGCTGCCGTCACAATATTTGCTATTTCTTCATCCGTCAGACCGGGAATGACCGGTGCCACGAGGACGCCTGTGGGAATTCCGGCCGCAGTCAGGGTCTTAATGGCGTCCAGCCGGCGCGCTGGCACAGAAGTTCGTGGTTCCATAACCCTCACCAAGTCGTGGCGCAGCGTGGTAATGGAAATATAGACCCGCACCGCATTGGCCCTGGCCAGCGTTTGAAGTATATCCACATCCCGCGTGACCAGATGGTTTTTCGTGATAATGGTGATGGGATTTTGAAATTCCGCCAGAATTTTCAGGCATCGGCGGGTCAGTTCCAGCGTGCGTTCCAATGGCTGATAGCAATCGGTGACGCTGGACATGGTTATAACGTCTCCGTGCCATTTCGGGTGCAGAAGTTCACGCCGAAGAATTTCCGGCGCATCATATTTCACTAAAATATTGGTTTCAAAATCCAAACCAGCGGAAAAGCCAAGCGTTTCGTGCGTGGGCCGCGCGTAACAGTACACACATCCATGCTCGCACCCCCGATAGACGTTCAGGGAATAGTCAAAGCCGATATCCGGACTGTCATTCCGGCGAATCAGCGTTTTGGCATGGTCGGGCAGCAGCCGAGTTTGCGCATGCAGTGTCGGCGGCTCATCAGAATCTGTATCCCGTTCCTGATGGGTCTGTTCAAACCGGTTGGGTGGATTGACCGTGATGCCCCGGCCCTTGACCGGTGGTCGATGCGAGTGGTGAAGAGGCAGCGAAAAATGAGCCATTGTTTAATTGTAGCTTTTGTGCGGCAATGTGTCGCCAAGGGGAGCACGAAGGCGTTTTGGCACATGTATGGCGGCTCAAATCTGCAGAAAAGCCGACGTATACGCTGCGAGTTAATTGATGACTAAATTAATTTATGTGTAAAAAATAGGCAAAAGGCATTCATTGTGATTGTAAAAGTTGCATTTATCACCTTTTTGTGCACAATATCGTACTTAAGATGCTAAAAATGCCTATTTTTTACGCTAAATGTACGCCTGTTATAAAGGCGGTCGATTTGATTATGCCTGTTTTGGAGAGTTTGTGTATTTATTTCGCAATGACGGTATCTGCCAGAAATCTTGCAACGCGTCAAAAAATAGATTTCTGAAAATCGGCATCTTCATCGGACTTTTTGCCATTGGAATAGTGGTGTTTGGACCCGCGACCGCGATGGCCGCCACACCGGATGCAATACCTTCCGCAGGTGCCACCGCCGCCCAGACCGGTATTGATACCGGAAGTACGGCTTGGATGCTCACGAGCACCGCACTGGTTATGTTCATGATTCCCGGTTTGGCGCTATTTTATGGCGGCATGGTCCGCAAGAAAAACATGCTGGGCACAATGATGCACTCCTATACGGCGCTTTGTGTGGTGCTGGTGCAGTGGTTTCTGTTCGGTTATATGTTGGCCTTCGGCACGGATAAATGGGGCATTATTGGGTGGGAGCCGGCGAAAATGCTGCTGCTGGGCGTGCCGCCACATCACTTGGTTTCCGCGGGGGGCGGTAAAATTCCAGAGACCGTTTTCTGCATGTTTCAGGCAATGTTCGCAATGATTACGCCGGCGGTTATTGCCGGGGCGATAGCTGAGCGCATGAAATTTAGAGCATTTGTCGTGTTTCTTATCCTGTGGAGCACGCTTGTTTATGATCCGATGGCACATTTAATCTGGGGCGGCGGGTGGCTGCATAAAATGGGCGCGGTGGATTTTGCGGGCGGCACCGTCGTGGAAATTGCTTCGGGCGTGTCCGGCCTGGTATTGGCCATGCTGCTGGGACGAAGAACTGGCTATCCGAATCAGGTATTGCAGCCAAGCTCGCTTGCGCTGACACTTACCGGCGCGGGCATTTTGTGGTTTGGATGGTATGGCTTTAACGCCGGGTCGGCCGGTGGGGCCAATGCCGTTGCCGGCGTGGCGTTTCTGAATACCACCTTGGCGGCGGCAACTGGCGCTCTATCCTGGAATCTGGCGGAGTATCTGCATCATAGGCGCATCAGCACGCTGGGCCTGGCGTCCGGAGCCGTGGCCGGTCTGGTGGCCATTACACCCGCCTGCGGCTATGTCGCAATCTGGTCATCACCAATAATCGGGCTGCTTGCGGGTCTATTCTGTTATTTAGCAGTGCAGATAAAAATGCTTTTTGGATATGACGATTCGCTGGATGCCTTTGGTGTACACGGTGTGGGTGGTTTTCTGGGAATGATTCTGACGGGTGTGTTCGCAGGTATGGCCGTGAATGGCATTTCCGGTTTGATTGCAGGCAATATCCATCAGTTAAATGTGGAATTTATTGCGGCGTTAAGCGCAATAGCCTGGGCCGCCACCGGAACCGCGTTTGTGGGATGGTTGATTCATCGGACCATCGGATTGCGCGTTTCCGAGGAACTGGAAACAGAAGGACTGGATATTGGTCAGCACGGTGAAAGCGCATGGGATAATGGTGCCATGCCGGAACCCTCCGCGGCATTTCCGGCGGATCCAATGTAGATTCTTGTAAAATAATGGCCCCGTCCGCAGATTTTACGGAATTTACGCCACCAGGACACGGTGGCACAACCATTGGTACCGGCGGAAAGCGGCAGGATAAAATGAACTGTGAATGTTCATCAAACACGGTTACGAAGCGCGGCGGGGGGGCGGTTAATCGCCATCGTTTGCCGATGCCAGCAGCGGGGGTGGATTGTTGCCGACGGGCAGCGTCTGAACGCCCTTAAGTTTGCGTTCCATGGCTCGCTTGCGGGTCGCGACATCTTCAATGGAACCCTGTGCGTCCTGCAGTTTTTTCTGAACCCGATCCAGCGATTCGCCAAACTTCTGGAATTCTGTTTTTACCTCCGAAAGCACATTCCAGACTTCGCTGGAATGCTTTTGAATGGCCAGCGTACGGAATCCCATTTGAATGCTGGTCAGGATCGACCAGAGCGTCGTGGGGCCGGCCATGGTTATTTTGAGTTTGCGTTGCAGCTTTTCGACGAGTCCCTCGCGCCGTGCGACTTCCGCGAATAGGCCTTCAGATGGTAGAAAGAGAATGGCAAAATCGGTCGTGACCGGTGGGTTGATGTATTTGCCGCTGATATCCGCGGCACAATATTCCACATCCACTTCCAAGGCCCGGCCGGCGGCGTGGACCGCGTCGGTATCCAGCTTTTCCTGAGCCTCTACCAGCCGCCGATAATTTTCCAGCGGGAATTTGGCATCGATTGGCAGCAGCACGTGCTGGTCCGCATCGCCGGTGGTTCCGGGCAGCCGAATGGCAAATTCAACGCGCTGGTCATTGTTGCGGACGGAAATGTTGCGTACATATTGTTCGGGAGTAAGAACATCTTCAAGAAGGGCGGCAAGCTGCACTTCGCCAAATACGCCGCGGGATTTCACATTGCCCAGCACACGCTTGAGGTCTCCCACGCCGACGGCCAGAGCCTGCATTTCACCGAGACCCTTGTGCACCTGTTCCAGGCGATCAGTAACAAGTTTGAACGATTCACCCAGGCGTTTTTCCAGTGTGCCTTGGAGCTTTTCGTCCACAGTGTGACGCATCTGGCCAAGCTTCTTATTGTTATCCTGCTGAATAAGCAAGAGCCGTTCTTCCACAGACCCGCGAACTTTTTCCAGACGCGTTTCAACGGTGTCGCGTACCTGGTCAAGTTTCTGGCTGTTGGATTGGGTGAGCTGGTTTAACTGGGAATTAAGTGAATCTGCGGTCTGTTTCAGAGCCGTGGCCAGTTCCTGGCGGGCTTTTTGCTGCTGGTCGGCCTGTTCGCGTCGGGTGCCAGCGGTTTCGTCGCGCAGGGTCCGTTCCAAGCGTTCGAATCGCATTTCCATTTCACCAACCACTTTAGGCAGTTGATCCGCCGAGGAATTGAGATGGTCGGTTAATTCAGGCAGACTGCCGCTGATTTTCTGCCGCAGGCTCCAAAGGAGTGCCAGTGCGGCGAAGATGGCCAACACAATAATGGTCAGCATGACATAACCGAATGCGGAATTGGTGAAATTCATGGCAATGCCCCAGTTACTGTAAAACCCACAGATGTTAATGTAGCAAAATTGGTCAGCATAGTCCACCATGATGCCGCCAATTGCATTAATACGCAATTTCGCTGCTTAAATGTACCACGACCATGGTGCTGTTTAGGAAAATGGAAACGGATGGCGGAACGCTTCAGGTGGAAAAAGGAATGGAAATGGAAAGCCCGGGGCTGGCCAGGATTGGCATCGGGGGCTTTTGGGTGGTACAATGACTCATTCGCCAGCGCGCGCCAGGCCTTGCGGCATGGGGTGCGGTGGCGGATTTAAGGTGAATCCCGGATAGTGTTACCGGGCGCAGCGTTGGTTTACAGTTGCATTGCGGCTGTGGTGCATTGCGGATAATTCCACAGGCGTGCGGTCGGGTTGCTTTGTAGACCATCCAATTGCGATTGTTTCGTCCAAGGAGCTTGGGGCTCCTTGGATGCTTGTCGGCACGCGCAAAGCGCTGTCCCGCACAGACTCAGGAGAATATTGTGACTCACGGCACCAGTTCGCAGGTTCAACCTCCCGCCATGGTCAGCACAGTTCCGGCTTCGCGGGCCGATGCGAACATTCAGATGCTTTTTGACAAGGGCAAGTCTCAGGGGTATCTGACGTACGATGAAATTAACGAACTTCTTCCGGATGATGCTATTTCCAATTCATCGGACCGTCTAGACGCGCTGATGCAGCAGTTTGAGGCTCTTGGCATTGAACTGCTGAACGAAGCCGATGGCGTGAAGCACACAGCGGCCGGTTCCACCGAAGACCCGGATGAAGGAATGATGCGTGAAGCCGAAGAGGAAATTGTCAATTTAAAGGAAGAGGACGAGATAGTTGAAGTCGGTGCCAAGCGCATTGATGACCCGGTGCGAATGTACCTGACGCAGATGGGTGAAATTCCGCTGTTGACGCGCGAAGAGGAAATCCGTCTGGCAAAGAAAATTGAATTCACCCGCATGACGTTCCGGCGGCAGGTACTGGCCAGTGATTATTGCACGCAGGCGGCAGTGGATATTCTGGCGCAGGTGGAGTCGGGCGAATTGCCTTTTGACCGTACCATGCGCATTTCGACCGCCGAAGTGGATGCCAAGGCGACTGTTTCCAAGCGAATTCCCACCAACCTGAACACCATTCGCAAGCTGCTGATACGTGACCGCGAAGACTGGGAAAAACTGCGGCGTTCAGATATCAATCCAGCGCATCGTGAAGAAATCGAACGGCGGATGACCGCCACGCGTCTGAAAAATGTAAAACTGTTGGAAGAGCTTTCCCTGCGGACGAGCAAGGTAATTCCGCTTATGCGGCGGCTGCTTTCCATAAGCGCGAAGTTATCAGACTTGGAACGCCGCCTGACGGATAAGAATGCCCGTTACACCGAAGATGACCGCCAGGCCATGGAAGAGGAACGCCATGGATTGGCGGACCTGGTGCTGGAGGAAGGGTCCGCGTTGCTGCGCCGCTGTCAGAGCATTAACCTGGTTTTCAATGAATATGAAGATGCCAAGCGCCGCCTTTCCGGCGGTAATCTGCGGCTGGTTGTTTCCATTGCCAAAAAGTATCGCAACCGCGGCCTTTCCTTCCTGGATATTATTCAGGAGGGAAACACCGGCCTGATGCGCGCTGTGGATAAATATGAATACCGCCGCGGATACAAATTCAGTACCTATGCGACCTGGTGGATACGTCAGGCGATTACGCGCGCGATCGCGGACCATGCCCGCACAATTCGCATCCCGGTGCACATGATTGAAACCATGTCCAAGCTGCGGAACATCAGCAAAAAGCTGCTGCAGGACCTGGGACGCGAACCGACGATTGAGGAAATTTCGCGTGAGGCGAAAATGCCGGTATCGGAATGTCGGCGCGTGCTGAAAATTGCCCGGCATCCGATTTCGCTGGACCGGCCGGTCGGTGAGTCGGAAGATTCCTATTTTGGCGATTTTATTGAAGATGAGGCCGCGGAAAACCCTGTCGAAACCGCGACGCAGGACATGCTGCGTGAACGGATTGACCAGGTGTTGCGCACGCTTACCTATCGCGAACGGGAAATTATCAAGCTGCGCTATGGCATTGGGGATGGCTACACCTATACCTTGGAAGAAGTCGGACGCATTTTTAAGGTAACGCGGGAACGCGTGCGGCAGGTGGAAGCCAAGGCCTTGCGCAAATTGCAGCATCCGGTGCGATCGCGTCGGCTGGAAGGCTTTCTGGACGGGTCTATTCTGTCCACCTTGGGCGTTATTCCCACCAATGGAAAAGCGGGTGATGACATTTTAGATGAATCGGCTGGCGAAACGGAAGCTGAGGTCGGTGCGGATTAGGGACGCTGGTTTGGTGCCATTTTTGGTTACTGAAAACCACTCCGATGGGCTAAATAAATCGGCGTTCGGGACTTTCAATTTCAGCTTACGAGCTGGTGTAACGCTGATTTCTGCCCCGACGACGGAGCTTAAAATCGCTCTTTTTCTCACGGCTGACACCGATTTTGGGGTATTGGGAACGCTTCGCTATATCCGGTTATAAGCCCTGGTTGCGACTTGCTTTCAAGCTCCATTTTTCATTCGCCGATTGGGCACTTGATTAACCGGACAATCTGCCGCATAATGCTGGACTTTCCCATTGCGGGAGAATCGTTTGCGACTTATTCGCGAACGTACAGAATTTAGTTGAACGGGCCTGGCCCGGCGGTGTTGGAGTTTTCCATGGCATACGCGATTGTTGAAGACAGCGGCACACAATTTAAAATCCAAAAGGATGATGTCCTGGAAATTGATATTCGTGAACTGCCGGCAGATGCCACCACGATTACCTTTGATAAAGTTCTTCTGGTGTCCGGAGATTCCGGCGTTAAGATTGGTCAACCGACGGTTGCGGGTGCCACCGTCACCGCGAAAATTCTTGGCGACACCAAAGCGGACAAAATTTACGTGGAACGTTTCACCCGCCGCAAGGGGTTCCACCGTCGCGTGGGCCATCGTCAGAAATATCTGGCAGTAAAGATTGAATCCATTAATGGCTGATGTCCATCGCTGAAGAATGCCGGCAGATCGAAATCGGTTATGTGCCGCCAATTAACCGTTTAGCAGCTTCGGTTTTGCATCGGCTTCCACCGGGCATTTTATAAGTTTTGGATGAATTGCCAATATTATACAGCGTTTAGCGCTGGAAGATTGCCTGAGTCAAGGACTTGGGCTGTAAATATTCCGCCGATGGCGGCCACCCATGCAATATGATCTTTCCACAATTTCGCCTCCCACCGCGGGGCACCTGCGAACCATATCTTGTTTTGCGGAAAAAAAAGAATTGTGCCAACGCCAAAAAGATAAAATATTACGACATTCACCGGAATACGCTGTCATTCGGCATCCGGTTATCGGGTTTTCAGTTTGACAAAATTTGGATTGGTAAAAATTCAGAAAACTACAGCAAGTCCAAGAAATGTCTGAATTCACCGTAGAGAATGGTTGAGAATATTTCTAACGCGACCAAGCTCGGATTCAACAGCCGCAATGCTTTCGCGCCCCGGTTGTGTCGTGTGAATAAGCGCATCGGACCGCCGCACAGGCATTGATTCCGAAAGCCGCGTTTTAGCAGGCACACTTCAGGAATTACGAAGTGAAGAAGCAAAGCCACCGTTGGGACTCGAACCCAAGACCTATGCTTTACGAAAGCATCGCTCTACCAGCTGAGCTACGGCGGCGGAAGGTGCACTTTCCGCAGCAAATACCGTGTGTTTATCAGTATTTGCCGGATTTTATGATGGCATCATACCATCGGCTTTGTATCCGGCCAAGTCCGTTGCAGTTCGCGGTACTTCGTCCGCGAACCTAAAGTAATTCGTCCTGTTAATTTGTTTGGATCGAATTTCTTGGCGGCTTCGCCTTAACTCCCACAAGTCCAGCCGCATAACGCCGCTGCTCACTTGGAATTTTAGCCTGACCGCGCTTGTTGGGGCATTGTTTTGGTTGCGGTTTGGCCGGTTCAGGCTGACGGTGCCTGCGCTGTATCCACTGATTCCGGTTGTCCGGCCAGCAGGCCGACATCGAGCAGGCTTTGCAGATAAAAGCCGTCGGCTCGCAATGTCAGCACGGCGGTGATTCCATTGGACAAGGGGAAGCGTCGCGGCAATCCAGACGGCAGTCCGAGAACGTGGCACACGGTATGCTTGATTACGCCGCCATGACTCACGACCAGTGCATTCCCCTGATGGCTATTGGCAATGGAGGCAAGTCGTCGACTGACGCGATGCCATAAATCTGCGTCGGTTTCCACGCCTGGTACGCCGGTCCAGTCTGCAAGGTCGCCGTTCTGCAAAGGAGAGCCGGTCAACTCGCCACGGATTCGTCGAACTTCATCCCACGTCTTGCCTTCAAATGGCCCAAGTTCGCGTTCCCGCAGTTCGTGGGTGGTATGCACCGGCAGGTTGTGTCTTGCGGCAATGGCGTCGGCGGTCTGTTTGGCCCGCGGCAGATCGCTGGACCAGACAGTGGCAAACTGCCGATCGGCAAACCAGTCGGCCAGCATTTGGGCTTCCGCTTTGCCGGCGGCGTTTAATTCCGTGGGTGTGTGGCCCTGAATGCGCCGCTGGACGTTCCAGTCTGTCTGGCCATGACGGACCAGCCATATGCGTGCGGGTAAATTTTCAATGGACATGCATGCGGTACCTCAAAAATTCGTCTTGCAGTGATTGTAGCGAAAATCGCCGTGCGAGCGAGCGTTCGCACCCTTGCATCATTTGTACGGGGGCTGCATACTCTTGGATTGGCATCTGATCTATTTTGGAGTTTTTCATGCCCAAGCTGATTGTGGATGATTTTGGTACCTTTGATGTTCCGGCCGGCAAGCGGTTGGTTAATGCCCTGATTGATGAAGCTAAAGTCGATCAGCTTCATGCCTGCGGCGGGTTTGCAAGGTGCACCACTTGCCGCGTGCAATTTGTGTCCGGGGAACCGGATGGCCTGACCACGGCAGAAAAGGAGGTGCTGGCCGTTAAAGGTCTGGCCGCGACGCCGCACATTCGCTTAAGCTGCCAGATCGCATGTGACCATGACATGCACGTGAAAATTATTAGTCGGTTAACAGGAACAGCGCGCAAAGATTCCGGTGCTCGCCCCGCGGACCATATTGAACCGCCGGCCATCTGGACCACCCGTTGATTTTTGCCGCAGCGCGTGAAATCATGAAATGAGGCGACCATTGAAACCACACCATTCGCGGCGGGAAATACTGAAGGCCTGCAGCCTGGTAACAGTTGCGGCTATGGCGCCATCAGGCGGGGTACTGTCTTCCGTGGCCGCGCCCGAATCGGAACAATCATTCAATTATCCAGGCCTGATTCCCCTTCCGGCTACCCTGAAGTCCTTCCCACAAAAGCCTTTGCCGCTGCATGATGGCATGACTATAAGATTCCGCGGTTCGGCAGTTGATGGCCGGCCGCTGCTGAATTATGCGGTGGACAAATTCCGCCAGAATTTTGGTATCACTCTTGTGCCGCTGCACGCGCACGCACCGGCCGAAAAAGTGCAGTTCGACCTGGCACAGGAAGCCGGGCAGATGATGGATGGCCCCGCATGGCGACAGGCGGAAGCATACAACCTGGATACGCACACCGCGGAGGGCGGTGTAAGTTTGCGGGCAACGCATTGCCACGGCCTTTTTAATGGTCTGGTTACGCTGTTGCAATTGGCCGTCAGTCGAAAAAGCGGTGGTTTCGCCCACCCGTTGTGGGAAATCCCGGCGGTGAAGGTCCATGATTTTCCGCGATTTGAATGGCGCGGCTTTATGCTGGATGTAAGCCGACACTTCTTTGATACGCATGAGGTCATGGCGGTTCTGGATGCCATGGCGTCGCTTAAGCTGAACATTTTTCACTGGCACCTGACGGATGATCAGGGCTGGCGACTGGCGATTCCAAAATATCCGAAGTTGACGGACATCGGCGCGTGGCGGAAGTCCATTGGGTTTGGATTTCAGCACAGCCAGACCGCACACTATAATGCCGCCGGGCAATATGGAGGGTTTTATACCCCCGCGGATATTCGGCGTGTGCTGGAATTTGCCCGTCAGCGGCACATTACCGTTGTGCCGGAAATTGAAATGCCGGGTCATTGCAGTGCGGCGCTTCATGTCTACCCGGAACTCGGTTGCACCGGCCAGCAGGTCCCGATTCCCAGCCACAGCATTTGGCAGACGCGCTATGCGTATTGCGCTAGCAACCCGGCGGTATTTACATTTTTGTCGAATGTTCTGGAAGAAACCGCGCGGCTGTTTCCCGGACCGTTTCTGCACACCGGTGGTGACGAAGTTGCTTATAACAACTGGCAGAATTGCCCCTCATGCCTAGCCCTGATGAAAGCCCGACATATTGATTCTATGCCCGCATTGCAGGGATATTTTGAGCAGCGCGTGTCGGATATTGTGCGGAAACTTGGCCGGTCGATGGTCTGTTGGCACGATAACCCACATTATTCGCCGCCCGGGATGATCGCAATGGCCTGGCACGGGAAATCTCCCCAAATCGGGCCGGCGATGGCCGCCGCGGGTCATCCGGTTGTTCCCTGCCCGCAGGGCCACATGTATTTTGACTGGCTGCCGGCATCCACACCAACCCAAAAGGTGTATGCCTTTGAACCGCTGACTCCAGGCTTTACGCCACATCTGCGGCCGTTGCTGCTTGGTTCGCAGGCGAACCTCTGGACGGAACATGTGCCCAATCTTTCCGTGGTGTGGGATCGCATCTTCCCGCGGTTGTGCGCTGCGGCCGAAGTGTTCTGGACCGCCCGTGGCGAGCGCAATTGGACGGCCTTCAGCGGCCGCCTGACCGGCTACAGGACACCGCCCGCCAAAAGCGTGTAAAATCACCGCTTGAATAATGTTGCGCCGCTGGCGATAAAAATGTGCCGCGGCAATTTTGAAAGGTAGCCTATGCCCTCTATCCGTCGTAATAAATTTTCACCAGCCATTGCGGAACTGACTCCGGTCGCCGAATTCGAATTGGATGCCAGGGTTCCCGCCAATGCGGATGCGGTAGCGATTTTTCTGTTTTCAGATTCCAAGGCTGATCTGTTGGATTTCACCGGTCTGCCCAAAGACATCGGCCACACTGTCGCCGGCGTGCTGGCCCACGGAGATTTCAAGGCCAAGGCCGGAGCGTGGCAGGCCGTCCCGGGGGCAGGCAATCTGCCGCGAATCATTCTACTTGGGTTGGGAAAGTCCGCTGATTTTTTAAAGGATCAGGAAGATCTGATGCGCTGGGCCGGTGCGCGGGCCGTTCAGGCGGCACAGAATTTGAAACTCCGGAATCTGCTGGTGCATCCGGGGGCGCTGCTAAATGATACCGGGGCGCGCAACTGGGCGGAATTGGCTCCTGCGTTTGCCGAAGGGGTGGTGCTGGGCGGATTTTCGTTCAAGCTGTATAAATCCGGTAAAACTCAAGAAGACAATTCGGAAGGGGCCGCAAAAAAGGCCAGTGTTTCCACGGCCAAGACTGTTCGCATTATTCTTTCCCGGATTTCGCCGACATCTGCTAATGAAATTGCTGTGGCCAGTCAGGTGCAGATTGCCGCCGCGACCAACTATGCGCGGCATATTGCCTGTCAGCCAGCCAATGTGGTGAACCCGGCCACATTGGTATCTGAAGCGCGGCGCATGGCCCGTCAGACTGGTTTGAAATGCACTGTGCTGGATGCCAAAGCCGCCGCCAGACTTGGCATGGGCGGCCTGTTGGCCGTTGGCCAGGGGAGCCAAACGCCGCCAGCCATGATTTTCCTGGAATATAATCCAGCGGTCGGTCGCCGTGGACAAAGCCCGGTTGTGATTGTCGGCAAAGCCGTAACCTTTGATACTGGTGGAATATCAATTAAACCGGCCGCGGACATGGGCGCCATGAAATATGACAAATGCGGCGGCATGGCTGTGATGGGCATCATGCGGGCTGTGGCGTGTATCGGGCTGAATCAGCGTGTAATCGGCGTTATTCCGACCGCGGAAAATTCAGTGGATGCCGCGGCCTACCGGCCCGGTGATATTATACGAATGTACAATGGTAAAACAGTTGATGTAACTAATACCGACGCCGAAGGCCGCATGATACTGGCAGATGCGCTGGCCTACGCCTGTGAAAAATATAAACCGCGGGCGATCGCAGATATGGCCACTCTTACCGGTGGTGTGGTTACGGCACTGGGCGGTGTTTTTGCCGGTCTGATGACCAATCAGGATCAAATTGCCGCCCAGATGGTGATTGCGGGACAGAAGACCGGTGAATGGCTCTGGCGGCTTCCATTGCATCCACGGTATGCCAAACTGCTGGAAAGTCCGCATGCGGATTTTACCAATAGCGGCGGCCGCGAGGCTCACCCGATTCAAGGTGGCATGTTTCTGAATGAATTTGTGCCGGAAAATATTCCATGGGCACATCTGGACATAGCCGGTACTGCCAATCCACGGAAAGAACAGCGATACATTTCCGGCGACAATGCCAGCGGTTTTGGTGTGCGGCTGATAGTGGAATATCTGCGGTCGCTGCCTGAATAGCCGACACCTCCGTGCCGACTGGCCGGGACGGGCGACCGATGTCTGTTTATGCCAGTTGGCGGGCCTTAATGGTTAAATAACGATTGATTACCGAAATTGACAGACCGCCAGCATCGCTTTCAAGCAGACCGGCACCAGCCAGTTTAAGTTTCGACTTGTGGGAATCGCGTTGTATCAGCAACTGGCGGGCGGCCATCACTTGGAACATTTCCGTGGTCGTGCGCGGTGCACAACTCACCGCCTGATTCAGCAGCGGATCTCGCAATGAAATGACAGTCAACAGATGCCGCCGCCGGAATGATCCGGCTATTTCCGAAAGATTGGTGGTTAACTGCGGATCGTTCATATCAGTAAACAAAAAGATCATGGCGCGCCGATTCTGCCGAGTCCGAACTGCCTCGGCCAGTGCGGCGTAAGACGGGAAGAGATTTTTGGGCTGAACCTCTACCATCGCTTTTATGACTCGCGATACGGCGCGGGTTGAACCGGCGGGCTTAATGAATGTTTCCATCTGATCACGAAACACCGCCAGACCCACTCGGTCTCCCTGACGAGCCACGGTATAGGCCAGCAGAATGGCGGCATCAATTGCGAAATCCAGTGCGGTGCGCCCGGATACCGGCATGGCCATCATTCGGGCCGCGTCCAGGCAAAGCAGCACATCCTGGCTGCGCTCCATCTGAAAGACATTGGTAATTAATTTGCGGTGATGCGCAGAGGCTTTCCAGTTTATATCGCGAAATTCGTCATCGGGCAGATAATCTCGGAGTTGTTCGAATTCCCTGCCAGACCCAACCAGCCTCCGCTGGTGCATGCCGATCTGATTGAGTGCCCGGTTGCGGCGCAGCGCTTCATAACGTCGGATCGGCGCGATGCTTGGATAAATGGTGATCGGCGGCGGCTTGGGGCCGACCGTCCGGCATTGAGCCAGTCGCCACCGATGGGCTGTTGTCAGGACGGGCTTTGGCAAGTACAAGAGGCCACGGTTCGCAGGGGTAATACGGAATGCCGCATCAATTGCCTGCCGCGGTTGGAGTAACCATTGGCGGGCTGAGGGTAACAGACGCTCGGACGGTCGGTCTGGCGAATTCGTGGCTAATTCATCTGCCAGATCGGTGAATTCAAGCGTGATGTAAATGGGGCCGGTGCCGCGGTTTTCAATACACCAGACAATTTGAATTTCGCGTTCCGCCTCGCCCCGCTTGGGAAATTGCGGCTCAAGGACAATCTGTGCGCGTCGCAGTAAAAAACCGTCCAGCGTCATGGCCATGGCCAGCAGAGCATCAAGCGCTATGGCGGTCAGCAGGAGCGATTCCCCAGCGGGCGAATGAGTCGCGAGTGCAGCCGCCAGCAACAGCAGACTTACGCTGGCCGCCAGCCCCATCGCCATGCGTCCGGGCAGTATCATCGCGGCACCTCAATAGTTTCAAGAATTCGGGTCAGCACTTCCGATTTGCTTGCGCCGGCCACCTCCGCATCGGCCGATAGTGTAAGCCGATGGCTCAGCACAGCTTCAGCCAGCCGAACGACATCATCCGGAGAGGCAAAATCCCGGCCATGTATCAATGCCCACGCCTTGGCGCATAAGAGCAGCGCGATGCAGGCCCGTGGGCCGCCACCCAGAAGAATAGCTTCATGCCGACGGGTGGCACGTACAATGTCGAGAATATATTTAATAATCGGCGGATCCACCCGCACCAGCGCCAGGGCCGCTTGCGCCCTCAATAAACCGTTTACATCCAACAGTGGCTTTAAGTTTGCCAATTCCAGATTATCCAGCGGCTGTCCGGCATGGGAGCGTTGAAGAATAAAGGTTTCAGCCTCCTCGGACGGGTAGTCCAGCGTAATCTTCAATAAAAAGCGGTCCTGCTGGGCTTCCGGCAGGGGATACGTTCCCTCAAATTCCACTGGATTTTGCGTGGCAAATACGGTGAACACCGGCGAAAGCAAATGACGCATGCCGTCTATGGTGACATGCTTTTCCGCCATGGCCTCGAGCAGCGACGACTGGGTTTTCGCCGGCGCGCGATTTATTTCATCGGCCAGCAGCAGGTCTGTAAACACCGGCCCCTGGTGCAGATGAAAATCGCGATCTCCCGGAGTCAGGATAGTGGTGCCGGTAATATCGGATGGCATCAGGTCCGGCGTAAAGGCGATGCGCTTTGTCCGGCAGGCCAGTGTCATCGCCATGGTTCGAACCGCCAGCGTTTTCGCCGTTCCCGGAACACCTTCCAGCAGCGCGTGGCCGCCGGCCAGCAATGCCGTCAGCATGCTGTCCAGTGCATTTTCCTGGCCGCGGACAACAGCGGAAACCTGCGCCCGCACGGCCGCAAGCGTTTCAATAGCCCAGATCAGTTCAGGATTTTGAATATCGGACACGTTTAAGCTCCTCGCATAAAGACGACAATTGTGCAAGCACTTCAATAAGCCGGCGGTTATCCTTCGAACGTTGTTTTGTATTCCGTTTCATTCGGGATGGCTTGTATATTAAATTATCTGTATAGTTTATATTGTTCAGAAGGTACCGGGCTTGAACCGAAAGATCGGAAGGAAGTCCGCCGACGCGCTGTGGCAGTTCTTCCTGCCGGCACCCGATGGCCGAAGAGAGTCGTTCAATAATTTCCCGATGAATCCGCTGCGCAATCTCCTGGGCGCTAAGTGACCGTGCGTAAAGGTGTCCGAGGGACATAATCTGGTCTGATATGGTGTCGGTGCGCGCGGAAGCGGGGTTGCCGCGTTGAATGGGATAACCGCTTCGACTCCAGGCGTACAGCAGAAGCAGCAGGATCAGTTGCAGCAGCAAAGGTATCAGCCCGTTGGAGCCAAGCACGCGAATGACCGATTCGTTCTGTCCCAACCCCAGTTGCCATTCATCAAATATGACCGGCCTTTTTCCCACCAGGGCCATTATAAAATTCAGATTGTCCGCCTGCGTTATCCCCGCGTTATAGACCGGCCATGGCGAGGCGACGAAAATAATTTGGCCCGATCCATATTTTCGTTCGATGGCGACAGGTTTCGCATTTGCCACGGCCAGAATATGCCACCGGTCGTGGTTGGCCTTTGCTGAATGACTTGTAAGAAAAGACTGCGGCGCCAGCATGACAACTGATTCCTTCGTGCTGCGTGGCTGGTGGCCGCGGTCGGCGATCATGTTCGGTGTGTGAGTTGTTTTCGGTGGAGTCCAGAGGCAGGGTGTAAGCCACGGTTTAAGCCTGTCCGGGTTTTTTCCAGCGGAAAGTATTGAATACCAAGGCCCCCGCGAACTTTGTATCTGCCCGGAATCCATGTGCATTTCATGGACAAAATTCCATGGTTTCTTGCGTTTTGATTTCCGGTTGTCTTCCTTCGCCTTTCTGGTTTTGCGGGTGATTTTTCCAAAATGGGGAATGACTCGCTGTCCCGTGACGCCGAAATGGCTCATGATTCGCGTCTGGTTCTGGCTGAATTCAAGAAATGTATTGCCGGCTCGAATCCATTTCAGCAACGGCGGATTATATCCGGACGAAACACTGTAATTCTCCGTCGCCGCGCGGCCTCCACCAGGCGGAACGACTACCAGAAGAACGCCCTTGTCTGCGCGATCGAGAATCGAACGGTTCAATAGAGTCACCGGCTGGCCCATCCGCAAAAGTGTGCGGTAGAGCGCCGCTGTGCCGTACGGGTCATATCGCATTGCGGACCCCAGCGGCAACTGCGCGCCGCCCCGTGCGGTGCTGTAAGCCTCGTCGATCAGAAACCAGAAGGCCATCAGGATAAAAGCGATACCCAGCGCTGCCGGCATAACCCTACGCATGGCGGTTCTCCCCCGTAAGCAGCGTGGTCATGGCGGACTTGAGGTCCGCTGTGGTTTGCGCCGGATAAACCTTCCAGCCATACCAGACGTGGTCAAACCGTTCGGTCAGGCTTCCAAAAATGGTTCGTTCAGACTGGTTGCCGATAAACCCGCGCACCAGCGCGTAATTTGTGGCGCTGCGCCGGAAGCGAATCTTTCCTTTTTCGTGCAGACCCGCCAGCAGAGCCAGATACATCGCCCGATACATAAGCCTGAATTCGCCACTGGATTCAAATTCACGAGCCTTGTTCAGCCACTGATCACTTTCCAGCGCCAGAGCATCTCCCTCTTGCAGGGCTTCAGAAATATCCCGGAGATCGGCGGGTGGTGGGGGTGGGGTAGTCCTTTTATCACGGCCCGCCAGCAGGTTTATCAGAAGAAAAACAACTGCGATCACGGCAACAATAATGATGACTTTTCCTAAAATGCCCAGCACGGTTGAAAACGATGAGGATTCCTTTGGTGACAAAGCGGTATGCTTGAAATGATCGTGTGAATGCCTGTTCCATATCTTGTCCAGGAGATGCCGGAGTGTTCGAAGCACTTTGGCAATATAGGAGTCCATCGCGGATTTCGGAGTGCGGTCGTAAGTTTTCAACTGCCACTGGTGAAACAGCGGATCCTGTAATACCTGACGCAGTATCTGATGCGGGTGCACCCTACTGCGATTCATGGTGGCAACCCGGTGGGCAACCGCGTCGCCCGCGGTATCGGCAACAATGCCCGCGGCCAGCAGCAGCCCAACGGCGAACAGAATGAATCGTCGACATACCGCGAAGATTCGTCCTTGAAAACTCATCGCGGACCCTCCAGCATTGCTTGCAGGCGGCTTCGCAAATCCGCGCCCGTTCGCCGGGCATCAAGTTCAAGAAAGAGAATGACTCCGGACACGCACCACAACAGGTCCAGTGCCAGCAGGGTAAAAAAGTCAAGTCCCAGATTCAGTGTCCCGCTGTTAAGAATGACTCCAATGCGCGGGTCTGCGATTCCCAGTAATGAGGGCAGCACAAAAGTTCCCATGATCGCCAGTACGCCGTACACCATTGAAGACGCAAACAGAAATATAACCATCAGCAGTGCGGCCAGACGCATGGCGCGAGTGGAAACCACGCTATACCGCATCAGTTTTTTCACTTGGTTCCAGCCGGTATCGGACGCATCAAGCAGCAGGGGAGTGACCAGGGTACCGGCGGCAATGGCCAGAAGAGATGGAATAACAAAAAAGAAAATTCCCCAGATCGCCAGAGGTGCCAGCGCCGTGCGGATCACGAGTATAAAGGCGATCCTTTTACGGATCGCCGGAGGCTTTGTTCCCGAAAGGTCCGCAAGAACCCGCGACTGTATCAGCGAGCAGATTCCCCATCGCCAAACCAGTGCCGGCAGTGCCAGAAGAAGGTAAAATTGCGATGCGGTTACATCCCGTTCCATAATGGCGGAAATTTCGGCCACGGCCACCAGAATCAGCGGACCGGTCGCAAGAATGTACAACGGCAGAATCCATCCGGCGGTCTGGCGGATATATTCCAGCGAACCATCCAACGGGCCGACAAATCCGGCACGTAAAAGTGAGTCATCGCGCAGGTCTTGAATTGGCGACTGGGTCATGCAGCCTCCATTCGCATCAGCCAACGGGCCAATGTGACCAGAGCAAAATAAAGAAAGAAAAGAAATGCCGGGGATAGAACACCAAGCACGATAAACCATACTCGGTCAGGCCAGAACCGTGTTCCGGTTTCCGACGCCCGACGGGCTTTAAGAATCGCAAGCCCCGCCCGGCTGTAATTAACACCTTCGTACCGGGTGGTGCATTCTTCACATACCGGCTGCCGTGTAATGACGCACACGCCGACGGCCGGGCGATCCGAATGATTCACGCAATAGGTTTTTTTTAGTGCCATGGATCAATTCCACGGGTGCATGTCCCGCGTGGGGGGGGGCATTATTCCACTCCAGCTTCCAGCGGCATGTACATGCTTTGTAAAGCCAGGCGGCCGGGACCCGTGAAGCGGTTCCAGACCATTTGCCCTGCAGAAGCAAAAAAACCGGTGGAAAGTTTTTGGATTTTGGTTTCCATGTTGACCGTCGGGTCTTTATATATCCAGCCGCCTGGTTCAATATCAATCTGTTCGCCTTGCGCCAGCGTTATTTCAAAAATATTCCCATAGCCATGAAGCCACACGATTCCTTCTTGGTGCTGCGTACTGAATGTATCAATAAAAAAGCCAGTGCCGCTGAACAGCATATTTGCCACACCCTGAACCCGACGGAAGGTGAAGTCCACGTTGGAACTGGCGGCCAGGAACTGGTGTTCGCGGACATCCACCGTTTGTCCTGCCTGCAGGTGCAGCGCCATTATATGGCCTGGTCCGTCCCGGCTGAAGGCGATGCGGCCCGGACCGCCAGCCTCGGTCATAAAAATTGGCATGCCGGAAATCATCCGCTTAAAAGCGCCCTTCATGGTTTTGATGCCGATGTTCACGGCCGGGTCTTTCCAAAGCAGGACATGATGCTCGAAATAGATGCCCGTCTGCCCCATTTCAATTTGAAGAACGGGCACAAGTTCTCCCTGAATGTGATAGGTTAAACCGGCATATTTTTCATCCACGACATGTGTTGCAAGTAGAGCTGGCACACCCATAACAACGGCTCCTCGGATTAATTGTGCGACGAATTCGACAGCCATAGATTACAACCGTTTACCGCTGGCGTGGCAAGGCAGACGGCGGAATATTGGGATTTCATCTGTGTTCGAAATTGATTAATGTGATGTCGCAACGCTGGTTGTACCGCAATAGCCGCAGTGCTGGTAACCTCAGGCTTAAAACCGCACCCGGATTCTTTACAGTCGCGACAGAGCAGAATTCAGCTGTATTGGCATGCCACTGATATAGCAGCAGCGGCAAATACAACCGCAAACAGGTAGGGCGCGGGGCTGCTGCGCGCTATCGCCACATATCTGATGCAGGATAGTCTTGAGCCTGCCGATAATCGCCAAGGCCGGCCAGACTGGCCTCAAGGCGTCAACGAAGGCGGTCGGTCTGCCGGAGCGGTGGCCCAGGTACGGTTTGGTGTGGCACCAAGGTGGAAATCCAGTCGTCCGCCATGGGTTATGGCGGAAACGGGAATCCAACATCG